>JAFGFW010000033.1 GCA_016930875.1 Deltaproteobacteria bacterium
CCAAGCTATGGCGCGTCGGCGACTTGCTGCAGGGATGACACGCGGCGCAAGCGCCTGCGCTGCGCGAAGGCAAGGCGAACTACGGCGCAATTCCGCTTTGATACCCCGCAGCTTGCGGCGCGGTAGTTCATTTGCCTGAAGTCCTTCATCTAATTCGTACACCAACGGAATCCCGGTGGGAACATTTAAAGCTTCGTCTCTATTAAATATTGGTCGCCGGGTTCTCGCCTCACCTACAGTCTCTCCACTGATGATGTTTGATTGTTGCGCCCTCAACCATGTACACCACATCCTCGCAAATATTGGTTGAGAGATCGCCGATACGTTCCAGGCTTCTGGCGATCCTGATCAGATGGATAGAGGCCTCTACCGCTTCGGGCCTTGACTTCATGATGGGCACAAGCTCCCTTATCACCTGATCTCTGAGTTCATCCACCTGGTCGTCCTGTTTGCAGACCTTGCGGCCCAGATCGGCGTTTTCTTCCAGTAAAGACCGAAGGCTGTCTCTTAGCATCCCCATGGCCTTTTCAGCCATCGTCGGAATGTCCACCAGGGGTTTGACCTCAGGCGCTTCAACCACGATGAGGGCACTTTCACAGATGTTCACGGCTTCGTCCGCGATTCTCTCCAGGTCGTTATTCATCCTCAGAATCATCATAATGGTTCTTAAGTGCCTTGCATGTGGCTGGTAGCAGGCAACCCAATGAATGCACGCCTCATCTATTTCAAGCTCCAGGGCGTTTTCTTTTGGCTCATCTTGTTCAATGACTTCTGACAAGAGGCTTACATCCTTGTTTGTAAGTCCATCTATGCTCTTTTCAATCATTTTTTCAACCAAAGCAGCGCTTTGCACGAGCATTTCTTTTACCATTTTGAGGCTACCTTCAAGCATCGACTTCCTCCTAAGCTAGTTTCCATCCATAAATGGCCCTTTATGGATGAAGGCTTTGAGCTTTCAGCAATCAGCCGTCAGCTAAAAAAAGCATCAAACCAAGCAGTTAGGCTGTAAGCTGACCGCTGAGGGCTGATCGCTCCATTCACAAATCTTTGATTTGTGGATGGGCACTAAGCTAGCTTTCCCGTTAGAAACGCCTCGGTTCTTCTGTCCTTGGGCGTGGTCAAAAGCTGGCCCCTCGGGCCGAATTCTATGAGCTCTCCGGCGTGGAGAAATGCAATTAAGTCGGAAACCCTCCCTGCCTGGGCCACGTTATGTGTCACCAGGATGACGGAGACCGTCTTTTTGAGTTCCGTCATGAGTGTCTCAATACGGGCCGTCGCCGTTGGGTCTAGGGCAGACGTGGGTTCGTCGAACAGCAGAATGTCGGGCTCCACGGCCAGGGCCCGAGCGATGCACAGTCTTTGTTGTTGCCCACCGGAAAGGGTTGTGCCTTTTCTTCCGAGATGATCTTTGACCTCCTCCCAGAGGGCGGCCCTCTTTAGGGACGTTTCCACGATCCCGTCCCGTGTTGCCCGGTCCAGCCGGATGCCATTGAGTTTGTACCCGGCAATCACATTATCACGGATAGTCATCATGGGGAACGGATTGGGTCGTTGAAAGACCATGCCGATCCTGGTTCTCACTGCGATGGGATTCATCTGGTACAGATCCGCTTCCCTGAGCAAGACGCGCCCTTCCACCCTGGCCCCGGGGGTGAGTTCGTGCATCCGGTTGAAACATCGAATCAGGGTGGATTTCCCGCACCCGGACGGCCCCATGACGGCTGTTACCCTGGATTCTGGAATCGCCAGGTCCACGGTCTTGATAACACAGTTGTCGCCATAATAGGCCGACAGACGAACGGTTTTTAGAACTGTACTTTCCATCTTCGAATAACCATCCGTACGAGCAGGTTCAGCAGCAAGACAAAACCCACCAGGACACAGGCGGCTCCCCATGCAATACGGTGCCACTCCGGATAAGGGCTTGTGGCATAGTTGTAGATCAGCAGGGGCAACGCATTGACCGGCTTGGCAACGTCCCAATTCATGAATGCGTTTCCAAAGGCCGTGAAAAGAAGGGGCGCCGTTTCTCCGGCGACCCTGGCCACACTGATGAGTATCCCGGTCATGATACCGCTCATCCCTGCCGGCAGCACAACCCTCAATATGGTCCTGTAATAGGGGACCCCCAAAGCCAGAGAGGCTTCCTTCAAGGCGTAGGGAACGAGATTAAGGGTCTCTTCCGTGGCCTTAATGATCATCGGAAGCATCATGATCCCCAAACCGATGCCTCCGGACAGGGCGGAAAACCCGGCCATGGGCACAACGACCCACATATAGGCAATAAGACCCAAGACAATGGAGGGCGTTCCCTGGAGCACCTCCACGGCGAGCCTTGCCCAGTAAGAAATGGCGCCTTCTCTGTGCTCGGAAAGGAAGATACCCGCGCCGATTCCCAGAGGAATGGATGGAAGCGCTGCAATCACCACCAAAAGGAACGTGCCGACCAGGGCGTTTGCTATCCCGCCACCTTGGGCGCCGACCGGTTTCGGGATTTCCAAGAAAAAACCCCAACTCAGGGACGAAAGGCCCTGTTTCGCGATATAGAACAGGATCAGTGCAAGGGGCGCCATGGATAGAAAGGACATGACAAACACTAGGCCCTTAAAGCCGTTGTCTTTGGTCGCTCTTAATCGCAAACGATAGGGTCTCATTCAGCCACCCAAGCTGGTTTTCTTGACCACGTAGGCCCCGATGATATTGATCACAGTGGTTACCAGAAAAAGGACCACGCCGATCTCAATGAGGGCAGACAGGTATAGCGTCGCTGTTGCTTCGGTGAATTCGTTGGCTATGATGCTTGCCATGGTATTGCCCGGACCGAAAAGGCTTGAAGGCAAGAGGTTCGAGTTGCCGATCACCATGGTAACGGCCATGGTTTCACCGAGCGCCCGTCCGAGTGCCAGCAGAATTCCCGCAAGTATTCCTGAACGGGAGTAAGGCAAGATCACTTTCGTGATCATCTCTTGTCGTGTTGCCCCAAGCGAGTAGGCCGCCTCCTTGATATCGGACGGAACCAGAGAAATCACTTCTCCGCCCATCGATGCCGCGTAGGGGATGATCATGACGGCCAGGATAATGGATGCCGTTAAGATACCCACGCCGTACGGGAAGATACCAAGTTTCATTTGGATGCTTCTTATGATGGGCACCAGGACGAACAATGCCCAGAACCCATAGATGACGGAAGGAATTCCGGCGAGCAGTTCGGTGACGTTCTTGACCAGGGATGAAAGCATCCCCGTCCTGAAATATTCTCCTACAAAAATCGAAATGGCCAGGGCAAAGGGCACACAAATGGCCAGAGCGAGGAAGGATGTCAGAAGCGTTCCTATGAGAAAGGGGATCGCCCCAAAGGTCCCCGACACCGGGTCCCATGTTTTTTCAAAGACAAAAGAGGCGCCAAAGGCCCAAATGGAAGGCTTGGAATGAAAGAGCAGACTCAGAAAGACCGCTCCAAGCAGTACCACTATTGCCAGGGCTGCAAGTAATATGCCCTTTTGAAAAGCTGATTCTTGCCACCCAGATGAAGGCCTTTCATAAGGCCTGGTTGTCATTGAAAAGGGGGGCGCCGTCATAGGTTATTGCCTTAATGAGTTTTTCGGCCTTTTCTCTAGCTTTTGTCGACAAGGGCGCATAATGCAGAGGCCTGGCGTATTCCTGACCATCGTGAATCACCCACCAGAGGGCATTCACAAGTGCCTTTGCTTTGTCTTTGGGTCTTCGTCCGTAAGCCTGTTCTTTAAACACAAGTATCCAGGTGAAGCTCGTGATGGAATAACCTTCAGGGGTCGGTGTATTCGTGAGGGATATCCTGGTGTCTTCCGGCAAAGGGACATCGGCCGCCGCGCTCACCGAGATCGTGTCAGGTTGAACGTAATGCCCTGATCGGTTCTGCAGCAAGGCAACGGGCATATTGTTCAACAGGGCGTATCCAAATTCCACATAGCCGATGGCTCCGGGAGAGTATTTGACCAACCCGGCAACCCCGGCATTGCCTTTTGAACCGAGCCCCACCGGCCAGTTTACAGCCTTGCCCGCCCCCACCTCTTTTTTCCATTGCTCATTGACTTGGCTCAGGTAGTCTGTGAAAACAAATGTGGTGCCGCTTCCATCGGAGCGATGGACAACCACGATATCCGAGTCAGGAAGGTGTGTCGACGGGTTGACGGCAGCGATGCGATTGTCGTTCCAGCGGGTGATTTTCCCGCGGAAAATGTCAGCGACATGGTCGGGAGACAACCTCATTTCGGGGTTTCCGGGCAGGTTGTAGGTGACTGCCACGGCACCAGCACAGGTTGGGATGTGGAGGACTTCTGCCGGCGCATTTTTCAGGGCATCATCGCTCATAAACGCGTCAGAGCCTCCAAAATCTACGGTTTTCTTCAAAAGCTGTCTCTGCCCACCGCCGGAGCCTATGGCCTGATAATTGATCTTGACCCCGGTGACTTTCCAGTATTCATAAAATATTTTTGAATAGAGAGGATAGGGAAAAGTGGCTCCAGCTCCCAATAATTCTACGCCGGTTTCCGGCAATGCGCAACCCCAAGGGGCCATCCAAACAGAAATGAATGGGATAAGGATAAAAACCTTCATGGAATGCCCAGACAAAAATCTTTAAGGGTTGTTTTCCGAACAAGACCTTGCCAAAAAAGTCGAATGGCCCGTGGATTCACAGCCTGATCAGCGCCGACAGCGTTGCCGGAAATCATCATGAGGCCGGAAACCCAATGTGACTGCACCGAACATCATCGGACAATCGCCAGGCCCAGCCGTAATGCCTCGTTCCGTTCTCTATAATCAATCAGGCTTTCCGCCAAGGCATTGACATACTGGGCTTGAAAATAAAAACCGAGGTGTCGAAACACATGCTGATGCAGCGGGTAGGTGAAGTCCCACTGCGTTGATACCCCCTCATCCGCCCAGCGCAGGTGCGATTCCAACACGAAGCTGTCCGCCTTTCCGAGCTTTACTTCCAGGTCAAAGAAGCCCCTGTAGTCTTCTAGATCCGGGTTGGTATCATTGTCGTTATGGACATAGGTCCAAATCTTGGGAGCAATCTGAATTCCTAGCTGTGTTTTGTTGTCGTACAATATGAAAAAAGGCTTGGCATAAAGTTGATTCGTGTTCCGTGAAAATTCCCCACCGCGGCCGTTAGATTCATGCTGGAATCCGGTTTGCAGGAAAAACCCTTGCATCCAGGATGGCCGCTTTTTGATATTCGATGACAAGAAAAACAACTCTGGCTTGTAGCTTGTGTCTTCAAATGGCGCCGAATCCGACTTCAGGTCCCAGAACGACGTTTGGGTATAGCCAAAATGGAGCCCCTTCAACCAGGGAAGCTCTTCGGCGAGGTCCCCTTCGGGGTCCAAAAACCGGTACTTGAAACTGATTTGAAATTTGCTTTTTTCCGGATTGGTCCCCACGAGGAAATACATGGACTCGTAGGCAGCAAGGTTCACCAGGTAGGGCTGGTAGAGGGCAAACAGCGAATCTATGGTGGGGTAATGCTCCAATGGCTCTGAACTGATCCGGCCAAGGGCCTGTGTTTTGGGTTCCTCGGCGGGAGCCACCGCAAACATCACGCTGGCGGCTTGGAATTCACGGACTTCCATCCGCACCGGGCCTGAAAGACCCGTTGGCACACTAAACTCATAGCGCCCTTTAATGAAACCGTTTTTCCCGACAACAACCGGCTGTTTTTCAAACGGTTCGAGAGTTTTTGCCACCACGTCTATGGTTTGATCGCCTGACTCAATGCGGCAGGACACCTGCACCGGAAGCTGCACGGAAACGATTCCCTCCCCGATGTTGTGAACGTATACGGAGAACTCAGCTACTTTGCCAGCCTGGGGTGGTATGGTTGGTGGGGCAATGACCGTTTCCAGACCGTCTGCCGAAACCGATGCACTGGCCATGAGCGTCCAACCAACGACGAGAAAAATGCCCAGGCTAATACCTATAACCCGACAGCCATCCTTCCCTGCTTTGGATTCTGGATTCATTAAACGATACCACCCCCTGAACATTTGGAAGCCGCTTTTGGTTGCAGAACAAATTAGTATCCGACAAACCCACAGCCCTTAAAGCCTGTCGGGAGGCTGTTGGAAAATGCTCAGATGCAAGGCGTCCGAGCTCCTGAGGAATGAGGCGTACTTAGCCGTACGCCGCAATGACGAAGGGTGAGGACAACACCGCAGATGGGTGTTTTCCGACAGCCTCCTAAACAAAGGATTTGTTGACCAAGTAATCATAAGCAGAAAGCGCAGCCTTAGCGCCTTCACCGGCCGCGATGATAATTTGCTTATGCGGCACTGTGGTCACGTCTCCGGCGCCAAAAAGCCCGTCCACGCTGGTCTGACAGCCGCAATCTATGATTACCTCTCCGTTGTCGTTCAAATCAACAAAGCCCTTGACCGATTCGTTGTTCGGCAGAAGGCCGATCTCCACAAAGACACCGCCGACCTCAAGTCTTTCCTCTTTCTCGCCATCCCGTCTTTTGATCCTGACCGCCTCTACATTGTCTTTCCCTTCGATGCTCAGGACCTGGCTATAGTCCATAAAACGAACCTTTTCCATTTTTTGCATCCGTTCCTGAAGAACTTCGTCTGCCTGCCAGCCTTTTTCAACATTGACCAGGATGACTTCTGCATCGACTTTCAAGAGGTCGTTAGCCGTGGTAAAGGCCGAATTACCGCCTCCGACGACAGCCACCCTCTGGCCACTGAATAACGGCGCGTCACAGGTGGAACAATAGGCCACGCCTCTGCCCACCAGTTCTTTTTCCCCAGGCACATTCAATGGACGGTGGCGGTTTCCCGTGGAGAATATCAAGGCCTTGCCCGAATACGTATTGCCATCGTCTGATTGCACTTTGAACACGTCGCCTTCTTTCAGCACCTTGGTGGCGCTAACGGGCAAACTGACCGAGATATCAAAACTCTTGACATGCTCTTCAAACATATCAGCAAGATCCATGGCATTAATGGCCTGAAATCCGAGCCAGTTTTCCACCTCAGTCGTTTCACGCACCTGCCCGCCGAAGTCCCGAGTGATGATACCAAGATGCAACATCTTTCGGGCTCCGTAAATGGCCGCACTCATTGCCGCCGGACCGCCACCTAATATCAACAAATCATATACGACCTGCGGATCGCAGTCCTTTGCTTCATCCAGGAAAGCCTTGTTCAACGAGCCTTTCTTCTGATTCATGGCTTACCCCCTAATCGTAATGCTTTTGCCTCGACGGCCGGCCCGCATGCCACGCGGTTGGCACAAAAGGTTATAAGATCAGCAAAACCCTGGCAAGGATTTTCCAGGACGATTGAGGGAGATCTATGATGTTTAACGACTATTCCGCAGGCTTCCATTCAAACAACGCACTGAAATGGTTTATAAATACGTCAATTCTTCGTTTTAGGCCGTGAACCCGGGAGGGCCGTAAGAAGATGGTGGAAATTCCTGTGAATATATGGGAGATTAAAGGAACCTGGGAAACGCCCGGATGGGCTGAACCAGCGTTGATCCAAGCCGGTTGGATGTTTTCGGATTAGGAGAAGATGAACAAGACGCCTGCCAACATTCTGCGCAGAAGGATGACCAATACTTGTCGATTGCGTAGGCCTGATATCTTGGGTCTCTTCCGTGGTGACGACCATGACGGCCTCCGAAGGCGCTGCAAGGGCATCGGTCAGGCGTTTGCCGGTTGGGGGGCCCTCTTTCTGGTCCTTTGCTTTTGGACGGCCGGTGTGACGGGAATCCCTCCTTCGGTTTGGGCCGGGGCGGAAAACAGTACGGGTCCCGCCGGCGGGAACGCCGCCCAGATGATCAGCGAGGCCGAGATTACAGAAAAGCTGAAGAATCTCGAAAAACGGATCGAAATTTCCGTGGTTGCCGAAAACGAGCAGACGGCCGGACAGAAGGGTCTCACCCAGGCTGATCTCAGCGAACGCACCAACAAACTAAGGGCCGTCCATTCGGCTTACGAACGTCTCCTGACGGCCCTGAAGAAGAAGGCCTCACAGCAAGGAGAAGAGGCGCTTTTGCGCGAAAAGCTGCAAGCCGAAAAGCAAACGGGCATCATCCAAGAGCCTCCTTATACCCTCAGTTTCTATGACAGTATCCTGGACGACTTGCGGGCTGCCGCGCAACAGAAAGAGACGGCCGGCCTGGCTGCAGCCCTTTCCCGTAAGGCATTGGAGGATGTGACGCTCCGATTCGAGAAAGCCCAGAAAGAATGGCGCGGTCTGAAGGACGAACTCGACGCGGTCCCGGGAAAAGAGACGCGCCGTAAGCTGGAATGGGAGTGGGGGGGTGCCGAGGTTGAAACAGAGCTGGCAAAGGCCCTGATTACGGTTGAAACAGTAAACCGCGACAACCTGTTGCACCAGGTCAAGATCGCCGAGCTTCGGGCCGACCTCGAAGAGCGGAAGCTGAATTGGGTTCGGGCCAATCTGCATTTTGACGAAACCGACCTGAAAAAGCAGCTGGACGCTATTTCGGCCAGAAGATCGGATTTCGAAAAACGGGTCGGGAAACTCATTCGGAAACAGAATGAGGCACAAGCTGCCTGGCTGACCGCGCAGGAAAGACTGAAACGGGCCGACAAAGACAAGCCGAATCCTGTCGCCGAAGCGACCTTCAGGGCGCGGGAAGCCTGGCTGAAGTCCTATCAGGCGGCCCTGGAACAGACGGAGGACATGCTCAGGCAGTTGGGGCACCAGGAAGGGCTCTGGAAGCTGCGCTACGGGCTGGTCAAGGGGGAGGTGCGGCACGAGGATCTGGTGATGCACAGTCAGGAGATCGAGAACCATCTGGCCAGCGTTAACCGTATGATGAGTGTCCAGCAAAGCAGCCAGACCAATCTGCAGTCACAGATCATCGCCCTGGAGAAGAAGCTGTCGGAGGATGGGCTCGAATCGGCGGTGGCAGGGCACGTGAGTCATCAGAAAAAGGCCGTTCAATATTCAGTCGAGGGAGGCCTTGAGTACATCTCTTCTCTCTTGGCGACGGAGGAGTTGGATCGACGGGTCATCCATGAGATCGATTTCAGACTGGAACGATTCGATCTGAAGGAAAAAGTACGGGATGTGGGAGGCTGGATCGGAAAGGTGTGGGATTTCGAGGTGTGGGTGATCGATAACCACGCCGTAACCGTCAAAAAGTTGCTTGTGGCCCTGTTCATCCTCGTGATCGGGATCCTGGCCGCCAAGTATTTTCTTCGGGCCATCAGCAGGCGCCTTCTTGCGTTTACGCAACTGAAGGAAACAACGGCCTCCGCCATCCTGAAAATGCTGACCTTTTCCGCATATCTCCTGGTCCTGCTATTCGCCATGCGTATGGTGAATCTTCCCCTCGGGGCTTTCGCCTTTCTTGGAGGTGCGGTGGCCATCGGTGTCGGCTTCGGCGCTCAGAATCTGATCAACAATTTCATCAGCGGGTTCATCATGATGGCCGAACGCCCGATCAGTATCGGTGATCTCATCGAAGTGGAGGGCTCGCTGGGGAAGGTGGAAGACATCGGAGCCCGATGTACACGGGTTCGCACAGGAGAAAACATACGCATCCTCGTGCCCAACAGCAGTTTCCTGGAAAAGAATATCACCAACTGGACCATCTCAGACAAAAAAATACGGGCGAAGATCCAGGTCGGCGTCATCTATGGTTCGCCGGTCCAGGAGGTCAAGCGGCTTTTGTTGCAGGTTGTGGGTGAAAGCCAAAAGGTATTGAAAGACCCCGAGCCCTTTGTCCTTTTTTGCGATTTTGGAGACAATTCTCTGGTCTTCGAAGTGCATTTTTGGATCGTCGTTCACAAGATTCTTGATCGGCGGCTCATTGAAAGCAGCGTCCGTTTCCGGATTGACGCCGTTTTCAGGGATGCGGGTATTGTGATCGCCTTCCCGCAGCGAGATGTTCATCTCGACGCCCACAAACCCCTGGAGTTTCGCCTCCTTCGCGATGATGAGGGCGCATGAGGGCTCGCTGGTGAATGGTTTCCATGTTGCCCCTAAAAACATCCCTATAGGCCCCCAAATCGGCTGTTTTAACAAACGAAGTGTCGTATCGTCAGCAAGTTAGCTTGGTCAGACCCGCAGTCCAGTCGCGCAGTCGGCCCAGTCGCAATCATTATTGGACCGTGCCGAAAACCTCAGGCGGCTTGGTCGTATCGCCCGTTGCATTGGGATAATCCACGGCCTTATAGGCCTTTTTATTATGATCCATCAACTCCCTGGCCTCTTTTATATAGTTGTTATATCGCTTCTTGCACTCATAAAAGCCGTGCCACCATGCATAATCTGGCGCCATCATGGCAGCACCCATCCTGGCCCTGCGTCCCTCATGGTGCCACAATTCGTAATAGTCCACTTCCAAACGTTCATCAAAAAACCTCGTCTTGTCCAAAAGTCCCTTGCCGTAAAGATCATCGAGCATCTTTTTAGCCGGTTTGAAATATACATCATTGTATTCGGCCACCACCTTGTCCAGTTTAATAAAGTGATCGTCCACCCAGGTCTTGCCGTGGCACTGGATACAGATTTCCGTCATTTTATCCCGTTCCACCTGCCAGTTGGTCTTGGCCGGAAAGGGTTTGAACTCAGAAGGCCGAATGGTCAAGGGGGCCTGGATCTCCCATGCAAGACGCTCTGTTACATCATGGGTAGTCAATACGGAGCCCGCTCCGGACATATGGCAAGATGCGCACGTTGGGCCCCTGAAATCCACGCCTGGAGTCCATGTGCCGGGAGCGGCAGTCCAGTTATAACCATCTCCATGAGCGGTGTAGATATCTCCATGCTTGGACTCCATGTAAATTTCAATTTGAGGGTGATCGGGCCCCAGGTGGCACTGACCGCAGGCTTCGGGCTTTCTCGCTTCCATGACGGAGAAAAGATGCCTTGTATGACAGCTCGTGCAGCTTCCCTTGCTGCCATCAAGGTTGATGCGGCCCACCCCCACGTTGGGCCAGGTTTCAGGACTCAGCTTGCCATCCTCGATTTTCATAATGGTTCCGTGACAGTGGTAACAGCCGCTAACCCGCTCAAAGTCGCTGTTCATCCCCTTGTTGAGCCAAGGGTCTATCTTCCATATAATTTCTTGCGTGTTGGCATGTTTGCTCATGCTGTACTGTTTGGCCTCGTCAGGATGACAGCGCGAGCAGTCTTTTGGGGTAACCACCGCCGAAATGGGGGTCTTGAATTCCTTGGTGCCTAATTTTTCATCCGATCGCTCATACTGCTTGTAATGTTCCAGGCTCACATCCGCATCACTCGTCTCGGCTTGATGGCAGTCCAGACATGTAATGTTGGCGCTGGCGTGTCGGCTATGGCTCCAGTCGGCAAACAACCCGGGGCTTTCAACCTTGTGACATCCTATACAGGCCACCGCCTCTTTCGGCATGCTCCTCTCCATTCTGAATTCCTTTGATTTCGGCATGTTTTTTCCCGCCTGGGCGTGAGACACCGAAACAAGGGACGCCACGAACCCAATAAACCCGACTGTTAGAACGATGATAAAGAGTATCTTTTTCATTTTTGCCCCCTTCTTTTTCAAAGTTCCTTTGTTTACGTTTCTTATTTGGCTAGTTTTTTATAAACCTTCGCCCCTGTAGTTTTTACTGAATTGCTTATAGGCATAAAAGGGTCTGGGGTTGTGGACCAGATTTCGATGACAGTCGACACAGTTTTTTTCAAAACCGTCCCTAGCATAAACAACCGACCGGTGAGCCAGCATGGCCCCTCGTTTATCAGGGATATATAAGAGGTTACGATGGCATTTCTGGCACTGCTCGTTTTTAAACGATTCATACGCGACCTGGCGGTTTTTCTCATGATCATAATCATCTTGAAAAAAATGGAGTACGACGTCCTTAATCCCATGGGCCGTCTTGGCATAGAAAAAGTTGAAGGTATCGTAGGGTGCGGGCAGGTGACAGTCCATGCAGTCGGCCACAAAACCCTGGGCATTATTCACATGCGTTGAGGTTTTCCATGTATTGAAAGCAAATTGGATTTCGTGGCAGGATGCGCAAAACTGAGGTGTCGTGGTACGAACCATGGTGTAGTAAGCAAGGCTGAATAATGGAAAGGCCAAGACGAGGCCGATGGCGATAAAGATGGCCGGCTTGATTGCCTTTTTCATGTCTCCCTCCTGTTTCAAATGATGATATCAATAAAGATGGTCTTCAACCTCCATTCACTAAGTATCTTTGGGGACATCCCAATGGTTCTTCCCTGAAGGCCGGGCTGCATAGGGGTGAATATTTCTGCCCTAAGGTGGTGACCTTGATTTGCCCCCTTGAAGGGGGCTGGCAGCCCCGGGAACGCATGAGTGACTAAAGTGACTGAAGTTTGAAGATCCCTGCAGCCCCGTCATACCGGGATCTCTGCTTCGCTCCGACAAGCTGCAGGGAATGTTCTGCCTGACGGCATCGCTTCGCAGCCATCGTAAGGAACACTGCCATTTTGTAATTCCCTCGCATTGCCGGTTCAACAACGGTAATTACTCAACGTTCTCTTTTGAGATCCTCGATTTTTTCTCCCGTGTATCCAAGGGCCACAAAGTCGAGCCGCCCCCTCCCGGCTGATGGTCATACGGTGCCGATTGAGGCGTCGGCCAATCTCTCTGAGGCTCAAACCGTAAAGGACTAAATGATAGATGACATATCGCTCCTCCATTAAGTGTGTGTAGGACATAATGGGTTCCTTCTGGTTGTGGGTTGGTTGCTCTTCCTCACATTACCAGATTGCCTGTCATGTCCCCTATAAACTTAGTGGTGCACTTTGAATTTGAATCTACCTTTCCTAAAACTAATCAGCAGAATGATCGCAGAAAAGATCGCAATATTTCGTTTCATTTTCATCTCCTTTTTTTTCAGTCACACACTGCATAATAAGCGCAAATAGAACTTGGTTTCATGAATATACTGTTTCAGCCGGTATTAGAATACGCCATCATGTGGCCTATGACTCCAAGAAGAAATCCAGCAATTGCCCCTAATGGCGGCGCCCAACGATTTTTGAGTTTGGCTTGAGGGGCAATATCTTGAAAAATAAGATATAAAATGCCACCAGCGCAGAATACCATGATCTTGTTAAGTACAAGTTGATTCCCTGCGAGATATTTCAACCCTATTAAAGCAGAAAGAGGGCCTAGTAAAGCAAGTCCAGTAAAGATTATAAGGGCGTTGCAGCTAGAACAATAACGGTTTGCTTTTACCTCACGGAATGCGTTAAAACCTTCAGGAAGGTTTTGAAGACCGATTAGAAATGCAACGAGCAATGCTCCTGATGAGTCCTGTGCAATAATTGCCCCAAGGGCCATTGCTTCCGGGATGAAATCAAGCAACATTGCGAGGACTTGGGATATTGCTCCTCCTCGTATGGCAATTAAATAATCAATAACCAAAAAGAATACTGCACCACTGACAAAGGAGACAGAAACAGAAAGAATAGATAAATTTTTTATTCCTTCAGGAATAAGAACCAGGGCAATAGCCGCAAAAAGTGCGCCTCCTCCAAAAGAAATTACAGCATGACGAAATTCATTTTCAAGCCAAGCCGGATGAATTCGTTCGATGGCGGCAATTGCACCACCAATCGGCATTGCAATACCGGCGAGTGTTGCGAGTAATAGGGCTTCGTAAAGGTATGGCATTTTGTTTTCCCAGGCAAGCGTTTGTTAGCCGCCCATTCAATCGGGCGAAAGTTTTGTTTTTCCGGGAGGCAGACAGGGACGTCTATGATTTTATGCCATTCGGTTTCCAAAACGCACAAAATCATAAACGTCCCCATGGTTCCTCCCATGGTTCCTCCCAGACGTGTCAGCGATCTGGTGCAGTGAATTGTTATAATTCCTTGACATCTAGCCACAGGACGTGTACTATATGTACAATTTGTACACCATGGAGGCTCCGTCATGCTTAATACAGTTTCTACGGCCGAGGCCAGAAAAAGACTTGCAGAAATCGTAAACAAGGTTGCGTATGGAAAAGAACCGGTTGTGTTGACCCGCCGGGGCGAGGAAATTGCCGCCCTTATTTCCATGGAAGAGCTTGAATTGCTTCAACTTATTGAAGATCATATTGATATTGAAGATGCGAAGAAGGCTCTTGAAGAGCCGGGCAAAAACATTTCGGCTGAAAAACTCTGGAAAGAGTTGGGGCTCTAATCCGTGAGATATTCTGTTGAGTTCAGGCCAGCCGTTTTGAAGAACATGAAACGGCTTCCCAAGAAGGAACTGCTTAGAATTAAAAAGAAAATAGATGATCTTGCTGAAAATTTGCCTGACCCGGCTACCACCAAAATGAAAGGCAACAATACTTTTCATAAGATTCGTGCTGGTGATTATCGGATTGTTTATGAAATTCATGAGGATCGGCTCGTCATACTTGTCGTGAAAGTCGGACACCGTAAAGACGTTTATAAAAGACTCCTCTAATTTCCCACCTTTCTCAATTCATCGTTGAATTATAACGGAAAAGCTGTGGAGCGCCTACCGCGTAGCGGTTAAGCGTCCCTACAAGCGACGGATTAGGCAATTGTGGTCCCATTTTTTTCAGGGCCTCTACAAATTGTTACGAATGCCTCACCTAAAGCGGTTAACCCCACGGTACCCCATTGTCCCCACCCCCTAAAACCTCGAATAGGTTCACTCATACTATGAGTCAGCTGCACGATAAGTTCTAACCTATGGAGATTTTGAATACGTACCAAAAACTGTTGTTGAGAAAGGCCCGAAAAAGATTGAAGTTTTGCTTTGTCGACTCCATAAGCTGGACCAGCGATTCCAGGAAGATCCGAGGCGTTATCAAACATGAAATCCAACATTCGAGCCTCTTCAGGGCTAAGTTGCCGAAGGATTTCAGCGAAAGCGGGCAATACGTCGGATTTTGTAACAGCGCTGGCAATGAGTCCTGCCCATTTAGATGTCAGGCCATCATCTTCCTCGAGAGATGCACCCTCAAGCATCGGAATAAGGTGTTTTAGCTGAATTGGCTGAGCACTAAGTCCTGATTCTTTTATCTGTTTTTGGGCTTTCCTTATTGCTCGAACTGTTGATTTAAATCTATAAATCCGAACTTTGTCGGCAATACACTCTCCTATTTCATTTGCAGAAGGACTTAATAAATCCTTGATGAGTTCACGGAACTCTCGTGTACCCCTTTCAGTGGCTTCTGCAATTTTTCCTGCCCCGGCCAAATCTTGAACCATTTTTAATCCTTTCGTGCCTAATGCGGAGTTGAGCGGAGTTTTTTTCGGCATAATAGGCCGCGAAGCGGACTGATTATGACGGAAAAAAGTTCCGACTCGAAC
>JAFGFW010000034.1 GCA_016930875.1 Deltaproteobacteria bacterium
GGGGGGACTTGAGCTCAGCATACAGGCGGCACAACAGGTACGCCTCTTCAGCCCCTGACAGACCAGTGCAGTTGACGCGCCCCTGTGGGTGGCGAATTATCTTCAACAGATCATCAATAGAGTGACCAAGGAGTTTCATATGAGATGCGTTTGCCCGTTTGAGGGTTGTATTTGGGAAAAAGATTCGCAACTATTCAGGAGTGAGGAGTCAGGAGCCAGAATCCAGAATAAAAGAAGTGTATGCTTGAAGTAATTTACTGACCTCTTCAAGTGTTGGGAAACTATCGCTAAACTTATACGTGGACAAAACGGATTGATGTGCCTTTTGCGAAACAATCAAGTCTTGAAAATCCTTAGCGGGCTACCTTCTCATTCTGGCTCCTGAATTCCGGCTCCTGGCTCCCGAGTAGTTACAAAGATTCAATCTATATAAGACAGAAGTTCCCGCCATTCAAGGGGTCAGTGCTGATCATGCCTGAATCCGGGGAAAATAGCCCCGGGGACGCAGCCTGATGACACAGTGAAAATGCCAGCAACACGTACAGTCCTTGCATCAGGATCTCAACATTTCGCTTGACAATATGATATCAGTTCTGTAAACTGGTACATAAATTGCATAGGGACGCGAGCCAATACTTGAAACATACACAGCGACATCAGCACAAGTCAACAATAACAAGTACTTGAACTAGCTTACCTCGCGCTGACACCTAGTCTTTCGCTCCCTCGGCTTATCTGCGATTCCCCAAAACAGCCGTTCTGCACCTTTGGCTGCAATTACGTGGCTGGGCTCCTGATGGGTGATTACCGGGTTTATGTGCCTGAACATGCGGCTTAACGGAAACCACTTGTTTCCCGAAAACGTATCGGACACAAAGACTTACAAACAGAAGAAAGGAAGAAAAAGAAGCATGTTGAAACAAGACTTAAATTTCCTTCAAATTGTCTCAATCGTTACTTCTCGGTTGGGTTGCACATTAGACAGCATCGACGTCGAGGCGAGGGCTGTCTCGATTACCTGCCCTGGTGGCAAAGAGCAGGAAACTGACTGCGCCACCGCCATAGCGGAGATTATAGAAGGTACATTGGACCCTGAGGACCCATGGGTCTTTCCTAAGATCACTCGCAACCCAGTGTTAAGGGATAAAAAATAAAATGCATCAAGAAAATTATTACCGAATTTTGGGTGTAGAACCGCATGCCAGCGCGGAGCAGATCAAAGAGGCTTATCGGAGACTTGCCTTCAAATATCATCCCGATCGAAACAGGGCAAATCCCGAAGCTTCCGAAACAATGAAAGCTGTTAACGAAGCTTATGCTGTTCTTTCAAATCCGGCCAAAAGACGGGAATACGAGGCCTTAAGACACCAGTTTGGATCTTCGGCTTATAGTCAATTCAGAAGGAGTTATTCTGAGGAGGATATTTTCCGCGGTTCAGACATTAATGACATTCTCGAGGAAATGGCCAAGGTATTTGGCTTCAGGGGTTACGAAGATATTTTCCGGGAATTCTATGGGGAAGCATACCGGACTTTTGAATTCAAAAAACCTGGTTTTTTTGCCAAAGGGTTTGTTTTTGCTGGATATCCAGGAGAACGTGAACGGGATCAACGCCAGTTTCCGCTGCAAGGGCATCTGGGAAAACTCTCTCGCTTTTTTCTGGAAAAAGTCGGCGGCATCGAATTGCCTGAAAACGGTTCAGACATCCTCGATGTCATTAAACTGAGCCCCCAGCAAGCACAGCAGGGCGGTCCATTTGCCTACTTCCTCCGAAGAAAGTCAAAAAAGTTGGTTCTCAAGATTCCGCCTCGAGTCAGAGAAGGCCAACGAATCCGTCTTGTGGCAATGGGCGAGGATGGAAAAGGGGGCGGAAAACCTGGGGATCTTTACCTGAAGGTTCACATCAAGAAGCCCCTTCTTCAGAGGATGCAGGGCTTCCTTTCTGAACTTCACAAGTAGTTCCTCGTCGTTGAGTTGAGGGGTGCCATACGGGGTAATCCTAGGCTCAGCAAGTTGGGGTCACAGTATGGATAGTATCCAGACCACCTGAAAGGCCAATGAAACAGAGAGTAAAAGTGCACGAGACCATGAATGGCACGTTAAAACTCGATAGATCCCCGTGCGTGACCTGTCACCGGAAAAACGAAGACAAGACTAGGTGCGCCCGTATATGTAAACGGCTTGACGTCTTCCGATCTGGCAATGATTATTCTGGTCTACCGATACCGAATGAGGCTGCGATTTCGAACCCAGGACACTCTACCGACAAGAACAAGAAAGCGGCCTAAGGCCAGGGGTTGCGTTACTTACGAATGCCTGAACTGGGGCTCACGTGGCAGGGACGTATAAGGGGAACGTTCGTGCAGAACGTGCACAGCATTTTAGGGATATTTCTCTAAACACTGCCGGCTTCTTCTAGTGTCTCGGTCATGACGTTGAATTCCTCTGGCTCCTCAATCGTCAGTGAAACTGAACCACTCAAGAGTACGTAAAGTGTCTTAGCCTGCTGTCCGTGTCTATAGATCTCTTCACTCGGCACGAAGTTCTTTGTCTGACCGAGACGGACCACGGCCCTAAGTCAGTTGGAGTGGCAGCATCTTCAAGCATGTCCCATTTATCCCATCCGGTAGATCGGTCATGCACATCACTGGCGGCCAATTCAGGAGAGGAATAAGAGCCGGGTTGCACAGCGTCTATACATAATAGCCAGCTACCCAGCTCATTGGCATCAGGGCGAATGGAAAATGTGCCGACCCTTGTCTCGTAGTACCACATGGGTGTCCAACCTCCCCCTCTTACTCCTGCGGCATATATTGCGTTATTTTGTTTGCGGGGAAGTGCCTTAATAAGGGTTCCGCTGACAGAATGCGCAGTCTGACCGAAGCCTTTACTTTCTCTGTCTCGTCAAACGTATCAGGCCTGCTTCCATACGAATAAACGGCATGGTCTTCCTGTTGTACAAGTCAAGATCGACGCCGATCCTTTGCGCCATTTCATTGACAATGGGCAGTGGTCTTGGATCAGCCTTCCGCCAGAAGGGCCGGAGTTCTCGCAGGAAGATGTTGGCCGTCACCGGCCCAACGCCGTAAAAGGCGAGGAGCCGAGCCTCAAGCTCCGAACTAGTCTCTGAGATGTCGTGCAGCTTTTTCAGGCTGCCCTGATAATCGCCTACAAGCATCTCGCAGTCCTGCAATATCTGAGTGGACTTTTTTCCGTCATAGCGCACATAGCCGCCCTCTCTCATGATGGGATTCACAAGGAATTCCCACCCAGCAGCCAGGATCTTATCGGGGGTCAATAAGTCGTGCCTCTCAAAAGCGCGATAGGTGTTCTTTGCTATGGTTTCAGATATGCGTCCACCGAACAACAAGCTTGCCAAAAACCATTTGAAATGCACTCCATTGCGAGCACTTTTCAGCGCGATGCCAAGTTCTTCAGAGTACAGCAGGCTTTGTTTCAACTTATATACTGAAATCTTCATCTAACTCCTGCTGTCTGTCTTCGCCAGTGTTGCCCCCTTCCAACCCGTTCTTCCGCGCCTATTTTAGTCAGCGGTCCTGAACCGAGCAGGGGAAATCAGACTCACAGATCGATGCTGTATGGATGGGGCCGGATACGTTATGCAAACTAGCGCTTCTGGCAGGCTTTTTCAAAGTCTGAGCTTTTCGAAGTACTTCTCTTCCAATCTGATTCCGCCTTGCATCAGACGTTGATAGTCGATCTTCAACCTGGCATTTGCGATGTTCCTATTAGCAGCCGACAGCTCCACGGATTCAGAAGCATAGCCCCTGAGGTAGGTCTTAGACACCTTATGCATTTTACCATCAACACCGAACGTAAAATTACCCACTAGGAGATATGCGTCTATTTCTTCAGCATCGCCGGCCTCTACAAGAACCCTTTGAACGATGTTTTCTCTTATCAATTCCACGTTCGCCTTAACCTTCCTCCCTTCCTTCGCCCAGCCGATGATTTCCTCGAGCCTTACGGGCATCTCTTTTTCCAAACCTGACATAACGACCTCCTGATCAGTTTTTCAATCGCTCCTTCGTGCATACCAACGATTCCTTGTTAAGAGTTAACAACATAACACAGAGGCTGGAACAGGTGTTATGGGATTCATTGCTACTCGGGCCCATACGACTCATGCTACTTTTTCATCAGTTTCATGAAAATAGCCTCCGCCTTTCGAGCATAATTCTCAGCATCCCGTGCAGCCTGCTCGGCCCGCGCTGCTGCCTCTTCTGCGCGCGTGGAGGCATCTTTTGCCCTTTGGGCGGCGGCGGTGGCCGCCTTTGCTTGTCCGGAGGCGTCCACAGCTGTTGTCTTGGCGCTTTGGGCTTCTTCTAGGGCTTCATCTGCCTTTTGGAGGGCCTGCTGGGCTCGGTCCTGAACGTCCCTAAGATCTGAGGTGCGGGCACAGCTCCCCAGGGCGACTGCCAAACAGACCACCAGTGCGAAACACACCACGAGGCTTCCCTCTTTGCGAGTTTTCATTGGATTATCTCCCTGTCCAGTTAATCGAATCCGTTTATTCGTCTTCGCCGGAATACCCTGCAGCGCACCTTCGCCCAAGCTATGGCGCGTCGGCGACTTGCTGCAGGGATGAAAGGCAAGGCGAACCTACGGCGAAATTCTGCTTTGATACCCCGCAGCTTGCTGCGGGGAGCTTCATTTGGCGGAGACGACCCATCATCGGCTCCCCAGCTATAGCCCTTTCACCCCCCTTCTTAATTTTCCCAATGCGGATCGGAACTCCGTTTTGTTCACGCAATGCTGCTTCCACGCCTTCCATCGAGATACATTCCCAAAGACCCAATTCTTTCAAGCGGCTGTGCGTATATTCCTCCATATCGGCCAGCTTTCCGTATACATCGGGGTGGACCTCAAGGAATACTTCGCCGCTCTTAAATCCAACCTTAACAGGCTCATAAATGATCTCCACAGGGGTTCCAAGAGGGACTTCCTGAAAGAGTTGAGCGATATGTTCCGGGTAGAGACGGATGCAACCATGGCTCACCAGTCGACCAACGCCCCAAGGAAAACTAGTGCCGTGTATGCCATATCCCTTACGCGAGAGCCCGATCCAATACTTTCCCAAGGGGTTTTCTGACCCTGGGGGGACTTTCGTGATCCCGTAATTCTTCCTAAGCGAAGGAGGAAGGTCCCATACAGGATCGACTTCTCGCTCTATGACTCGGTAAACCCCTTCTGGTGTCTCATATCCTACGTCCCCGATTCCTACGGGATAGGTTTTCACCATCTCAATCCGCGGGAAGAATCGGTACAGCCTCAATTCGGGGAGATTGATCACGACGCCCTGATACCTGGTTGGTGGCAGAATCCATTGGGTCGGTATGGACAGACGAAGTCCCCATTCGGGTATCCAGGGGTCTGCGGAGGGATGGAAGATCTGCATTTCCTTGAACCCTAAACCGTAGTGCCTAGAGATGTCCAAGAGAGTTTCCTTGGGAGCCACAGTATGAACCCGTGGGCACCCTACCACCGTCTCCTGGATATTTGGATTGTCACTAGGACGCACAAGACGGTACTTGAATCCCTCACTACGAGCAACCTCGCCGCCAATGAGCACCAAAATGATCAATATCTGGAGGGTACTTCTCTCTATCATACGCTCGCATGAAATTCGCCAACCAGCTCCCAACTGCCCGCCCTCTCCAGACACACCCGGCAAGTCGCTACGAACCACTCTTTGGGCCCTTCGCAACCGCACTGCCTCTGTGTGATCCACCAGCGCTTGAGCAATGTACTTGATCAGATCCTTCATCTCCCGCCATCCTCTGCTGCTATGCAAGTTTCTTTATGTTCTCGACACCTTCATCCACACAATGTCAATGATTCTTAAAATTCATCGTTATGCTCAGGGTTCATTCCACACTGGATGTTTCTCGGATGTGTCGGTAGATGCTTGTCGGCAGCTCACAATAGGAGCCAAAGGCATGACTGCTTTGGTATGACCTTATGGGTTGTTGCCTCCGCTTATAGGGGCACTCGGAACAATCCCAGTATCGCCAGTGATGTTTGGCAGCGTGATCTAAGCAAGCGTGATAACAAGGGCAGTAGATATTCTTGTGACCTGACCTGTGGACGGGTTTGAGACCAGGTTTCATAAAGATCTCTCCTTATTCCTCATCGGGCATGTATCTCTCTGGATTCTCCTTTACACTGCCCGGCTCATCGACTGTATTCAGATGAAAGGCAGTCTCAAACAAATGGCTTTTCCCATATTCCTCACCCATCAACCCCCTTGCTTCAAGAACGGCTATGACCAACTGCAGGGTGTGGTCATCCAGTTCAAAATCAGTCCAGCCCAACAGGTGCAATCGTTTGTTTAGGTCCTGACGCGTCATGCGGGGAACGAATGAAAACGTATTGGCTAAGCTTCTGACAAAAAAGGGTATGCTGCTCTCTTCTATACCTTTGCCTTCCAATCGACGGACTAGCACTTGTGCAAGTTGATTCATCTGGGGCTTTGCCCCCTCTCACGCTTATGAGTCAGGATTCGTTGGGAACGAAACATATCGTTGAAAAATCAAAGACAGATGCTCCCTTCAGGGGCTATGTGGGCACCGTAATCACCCATAAAGATCAAACTTTTCCGGTCAAGACCGAACGTATGCAGACTGTTTGCAAATGTTTCTGTGCCAAACGGGTAGACTTGCCGCAGCCGGCTTGTGTGGAAGAAAACTCTATATTGCCGCGTGTAATTCCTCCTCAAGCTATCGAGCAATTCGTAAGCCGATGTACCGTCAAAATCACCTTGCATTATCAGATGCAAATTATCGCTGTCTCGGTGAACAGAGATCTTGAAATTGTACGCCATGATGATAGCTCCTTTCTCTTCATGATCTGATCCTGATTTCTTCAGGGAAGAATCCAAGACAACCTTTCCTACAATCGTGAAGCAGGCCATGGATAAGCTGAGAATGCGAATTATCTGTTTTCCCCCTATCTATTTTTATTCGACTTGTCCATGGAGGAAGGCACTCATTTTTATGAGGGAAACTCCCACGGGTGGGAATTTATCCCGCGCGATTAGCAGAATAACTGATAAGAGAGGATGTTGAAGGCAGGCTTACACTTTCCAGAGGTCTACCGTTCGGCATCCTTGGTTGTTGCACAAAGGACAAAAAGGGGGGACTTGAGCTCAGCATACAGGCGGCACAACAGGTACGCCTCTTCA
>JAFGFW010000035.1 GCA_016930875.1 Deltaproteobacteria bacterium
GGATAAATCAAAAAAGAAATCCTTATTATATCCAGTATCCAGTAACCAGCATCCAGTATCACGTGGCGCCTGGGTGGAATCATGAGGTTTTTCCAAAACTTGACATAAATTTTAAGATCTTCGTTTATGAAGACGTCTAGTGACCAATGACCAACATGTCCTCACCCAAGTACAAGAGAGTTCTAGTTAAACTCAGTGGTGAGGTCTTAACGGGCGACCAAGGTTTTGGTATAAGCCCTGAGATGCTCAACTATTTATCTGAGGAGATACGATCGGTTTACGATCTTGGGATTCAGATTGCCTTGGTTGTGGGGGGTGGCAACATCTTTAGAGGTGTAGCGGCCGCTTCTTACGGAATGGACCGGACCTCGGCCGATCACATTGGAATGTTAGCTACTGTTATCAATAGCATTGCCCTTCAGGATGCCCTGGAAAAGAAGGGGATTCAGACGAGAGTTCAGACGGCCATTGAGATGTCTGCTGTGGCTGAACCGTATATCTTAAGGAGGGCAACCAGGCATTTGGAGAAAGGCCGCACCGTGATCTTTGCAGCGGGCACCGGAAATCCGTACTTCACCACGGATACAGCGGCAGCGCTCAGAGCCCAGGAGATCCGCGCTGATGTGCTTATCAAGGCCACAAAGGTCGATGGGGTTTACGATGCCGATCCGGTTGCCGATAAGCATGCAAAAAAGATAGACAGCATCAGTTACCTTGAAGTTCTAAGGCGGCAGCTCAAAGTCATGGATTCAACCGCCATTTCCCTTGCCATGGACAACCGACTTCCGGTGGTTGTCTTTAACTTGAAGGTGAAAGGAAATCTTAGAAGGGTAGTGTGCGGGGAAAATGTTGGAACGTGTGTAAAGGAGGCCTCGGAAGGTGATTAATTCAGTTTATGATGATGCACGAGAGAGGATGGGCAAATCCATTGATGCATTGAAAAATGAGTTTAAGAAGATCCGGACCGGTCGAGCCTCCCTTGCCCTTTTTGAGGATATCAGGGTAAATTATTACGGAACCACGACTCCCTTGAAACAGATGGCATCGTTGTCTGTGCCTGAGAGCAGGCTTGTTATTATTCAACCCTGGGATCAAACGGTTATTGGAGAGATCGAAAAGGAGATTCTCAAGTCCGAGTTGGGGCTTACCCCCATGAATGACGGAAAGTTGATTCGTATTGCCATCCCCCCGCTTACCGAAGAGCGTCGAAAGGAACTCGTTAAGGTGGTGCGTAAGATCGATGAGGAGTATAAGGTTTCGATCCGCAACATCCGTCGGGATGCCAATGAGTTTCTAAAAAGCTTGAAGAAAGACGGGGAGATCTCAGAGGATGACTTTTTTAAGGCGCAAGATCAGGTCCAGAAGATCACAAATGAATATATACAATTAGCTGACCAGGTCTGCCAGGAAAAAGAGACTGAGATCCTTGAATTCTGATAATCCCGCCCTGCACCCCGAATCACTCCCGCAACACATCGCCATTATCATGGATGGAAATGGCCGTTGGGCCAAGAAACGCTCCCTGAACCGTATCAGAGGTCACAGGGAGGGCACCGAATCTGTCCGAGATATTGTGCGAGCCTGCCGGGAGATTGGAATCAAGGTTTTGACCCTTTATGCATTTTCAACAGAGAACTGGAATCGTCCCCCACAAGAAGTCGCGGCCCTCATGAAGCTTCTCAAGACGTTCCTGAAGTCAGAATTGCCCGAGATGATGGACAACGGCATTTGCCTGAACGCGATAGGTGATATCGAGCGGTTCCCGGACGATGTTTTAGATGTCTTGCACGAAGTCACGGAGACGACTCGAAAAAACCAAGGGATGATCTTGAACCTGGCCTTGAGCTATGGCGGACGCCACGAGATTGTGAGGGCTGCTCAACATATCGCAAGAGATGTCGAGGATGGCCGACTTCAACCGGAGAAGATAACAGAGGAACTTTTTTCCAGCTATCTTTATACGCATGGGATGCCGGATCCTGACCTATTGATTAGAACAAGTGGCGAGATGCGAATTAGCAATTTCTTGCTTTGGCAGATTGCTTATACTGAAATCTCTGTCACAGGGACCCTGTGGCCCGAGTTCAGGAGGGAAGAACTCATCCAGATCCTACGTGATTACCAAAAGCGTGAGCGTCGATTTGGGCTAACGGGAGACCAGATAAGAAAGGGTTCTGGCAGACCCTGACAAAAATTATCTACGTTCGGACAACCAACCCACAACTCCAAACAAATGCCTTCAGCTGAAAACAACACAGGAGATCGAAACTTTTGGGTTCTGCGCACATTAGACGCGTGTTTACCGCTGCGGTGGCTATTCCCCTTCTGATTGTGGTGATTCTGAAAGGGGGGAGAGACGGTTTCGCACTCATTGTCGGCTTGACAGCAGCTCTGGGCATTTTGGAGTATTATGCCCTGTTTTTTCCCGGGGGCTCTGTGATTGCAAGAGGGGTAATGTTGGTCCTCTGTCTAGCCGTGATCGGAGCCTTTCACAGGGAGGGTATTGGGGCAAGCCTTGGTGTTTTGGTCCTGGTTTTCCTGTGCACTGCTGTAATGTGTCTGGCACGATCCAGAGCACGGACTTCCATTGTGGCACTACTGTCAGGGCAGATTGTGGGCTTTATCTATATTCCTTTTTTGCTCGGCCACTTGATACTGATTCGAGGCTGGAACAACGGGATAGCCTGGACTTCTTTTTTGTTGGCAGTTGTATTTGCCGGGGATACGGCTGCCTATTACGTTGGCAAGGCCTTTGGACATAAGAAACTCGCCCCGAGCATAAGCCCCGGCAAGACAGTGGAAGGCGCTGCAGGCGGGCTTGCCGCCAGTCTCCTGGTTGGCGCTTTGTTTAGACAATCTTGGCTGCCGGAGCTTTCTTGGCCCTTGTGTGCGCTGCTGCTACTACTCCTGGGTGTGCTGGCGCAGGTCGGGGATCTGTTTGAATCGATGCTGAAACGGTCAGTAGATATTAAAGATTCAGGAAGGCTCCTGCCCGGACACGGTGGAGTGCTTGACCGCATTGATGGTTTACTTTTTGCGGCGCCAGTGCTTTACTATTTCAGGACATATCTTTTGTTGTAGTTGAATCAATCCTCATCCGGTATCCGGCATCAGGTTTGATGGACTCGTAAAAAGTCCGCAAACAGACGGCACAGTAAAAAGCTCCAGATGCAAGGCGCGCGAAGCTTAAGGAATGAGACGTACTTACGGTACGTCGCAATGACGAAAGATGAAGCGCAACGCCGCAGATGGACTTTTTACGAAGCCGTCAGGTTTTAATGATGAAACACCTCGCTATATTGGGTTCCACGGGCTCCATCGGCAGGAATGTCCTGCGAGTTGTGGAAGAGTTTCCAGACCGATTTTCTGTTGTTGCCCTGGCGGGTGGTCGCAACATTGACCTTCTGTGCGAACAGGTGAAACGCTTTTCTCCTCAGGTGGCCGTAGCGGTAGATGATGTTTCTGCCCGTCGCCTCCGGGATAAGCTTGCGCCGGCGGACAATGTGGAGATCCTCTACGGCGAACAAGGGTATAAGGTTGCCGCAAGCCTGGGTTCGGTTGATCAGGTGGTTTCTGCCATAGTGGGTTCAGCAGGGCTTCTTCCTACACTGGCGGCCATTGAAAGTGGCAAGCAACTGGCTCTGGCTAATAAAGAAAGCCTTGTCATGGCCGGGGAACTCTTGATGCAGACCGCCCGGGAAAAAGGGGTGTCTATTATCCCTATTGATAGCGAACACAGCGCCATTTTTCAATCCCTTGTCGGACACCGGAGGCAAGACCTGGAAAAGATACTTCTTACGGCTTCCGGCGGGCCCTTTTTGGAAAAACACGGGCAGGACCCAGACACTATTTCACCGGAGATGGCCCTTCGCCATCCCACGTGGGAGATGGGGCCGAAGATTACAATAGATTCAGCCACACTGATGAATAAGGGCCTTGAGGTCATTGAGGCAAGATGGCTCTTTGACGTGTCGTTTGAGCTTATCCAGGTCGTGATTCATCCCGAGAGTCTGATCCATTCAATGGTGGTCTACCGGGACGGTTCTGTTATTGCACAACTCGGATTACCCGACATGAGGGTGCCGATTGCCTATGCCCTGTCTTACCCGGAGCGGCTTTCTCTGGGAGTGCCTGCCCCTGATTTTTTTAAACTGGGAGCCCTCACCTTTCGAGAACCAGACCTGGAGAGGTTTCCTTGCCTCGCCATTGCTATCGAGGCCTGCAGAGTTGGCAAGACCTATCCGGTGGTGTTAAATGCCGCAAATGAGGTGGCTGTCCGTGCCTTTCTTGACAGCCGGATCGGGATTGGTCGCATTGCGGAGACAATTCAGGAAACCATGGACAAACACAAGCCAGTGCCCAAGCCAGGGCTTTCAGATATCCTGTCGGCAGATGTCTGGGCACGGCGCGTGGCTGAGGAAAGCTTATGACCACTAACATTGTTTCGTTAATAATTGTGCTGGGTGTGCTGATCTTTGCACATGAGTTCGGCCATTTCATTGTGGCAAAGGTCCTGGGAGTGGGTGTGGAAAAGTTTTCTTTGGGGTTTGGTCCCAGGATTTTCGGGAAGAAGATCGGGATGACGGATTACAGAATCTCAGCCATACCCCTTGGGGGGTACGTGAAGATGGTAGGAGAGGCGCCGGATTCGGAGCTTGATGAGTCCATGATTGCACTGTCCTTTTCACATAAGAGTGTGCTCAAGCGGAGCCTTATCGTTCTGGCAGGTCCGGCGTTCAATTTCTTCCTGTCAGTGGCAATATTTTTCGGATTTTTTGAGATCTCAGGTCTTCCCATCATGCAACCAGAGGTGGGTAGCGTGCAAGAGGGAATGCCCGCTTATGTGGCCGGTGTCCAAGCCGGTGACCGTATTGTGGCTGTGGACGGCGAGCCTGTGACGCAGTGGGATGAGATGGCAGAGATAATCACACAAAGGGGTGGTAGTACCCTTGAGTTTGAACTTTTGCGTGACGAGACCATTATTTCCTTGAGAATCACTCCCAAACAGATTTCCTCTCAGAACGTATTCGGGGAAAAGATAGACAAGTACGTCATAGGGATAACTGCTTCAGGCGAGTTTACCATCGAGCGACTCAATCCTATTGAGGCAGTAGTCGAAGGAGTGTTGCAAACATGGCAGATCGCAAAGCTTACGGTTTTGTCTGTTGGGAAAATACTTGCAGGCACGCTTTCAGCCAAGACCATCGGTGGCCCCATCATGATTGCCCAACTGGCAGGTGAACACGCCAAGGCAGGCATGGCGAATTTTATTTTCTTCATAGCTCTTTTGAGTGTCAATCTTGGCATCCTCAACCTGCTGCCGATCCCTGTCCTGGATGGGGGGCATCTCATGTTTTTCTTTATTGAGGCTGTCACCCGCAAACCCGTAAACCTGAAGATGCGGGAAGTAGCCCAACAAATCGGCATTTTTGTTATTATCCTGCTCATGGTCTTTGTGTTCTACAATGACATTGCGCGCGTCCTGTTTGATTAGATCACAGGAAGAATCCCCCCAAGATTATAAGGCATATCTTATTGTCTTTTTGGTTGCCTTTAGCGCCCGTATCTTTTTTCTTACCTGTATTGATGAGCCTACCCTTTTCTTCAAATACCCTTTCTTTGCAGACAAACTGATTGCCGCGGCAGATATCGGGGAAAGGCTAGTGGATTTGAGCCCTTTCTATCTATATTTTATGGCCCTCCTTAAGAAAATCCTTGGCATTGACTGGAGCTATGTGAAGTTCGTTCACTCCTTTGTGGGGGCCATGAATTGCGTGTTGTTATTTGCTGTTGGAAGCCGGGTGTTTCGGAGAGAGGTGGGTTTTCTGGCGGCGCTCATGAGCGGTATCTATGGGAATTTGATAATACTTGAATCGACGCTTGAACCGATGGTCTTTGTCCTATCGTTTAATCTTCTGACTGTCTATTTCCTCCTGCGTGTGAGGGAGGATTTTGGTCCTCTGGGTCGGCGTTGGGTTATGCCCTTGCTTGGCGGGGTTTTTGCCGGTCTTTCTATCATAACAAAACCCAACTTCCTGCTATTCCTGCCCTTGGGAACGGTTTGGCTCATTTTTTCTACGCACAGGAATTCGGCTCTTAGAAAGAGGCTCTCTTATGCCTTGGTGTTTTGTGGCGCTGCCCTGGTTATCATGATGAGTGTTACTGCTAGAAACTATATCAAGCTTCACGACTTTGTTCTGGTGACAGCAGATGCAGGCAAGGTGTTTTTTCACGGAAATGGCAAGGGCGCCACAGCCTTGGAAGGAACCGGGCTCCCGGATGAAGGTTTTGCCGAAGAAGGGGCTGGGGAGCCGGATTATGCACATGTGTTGTACCGGAAGACAGCGGAGAAACATGCCGGGGGAAAGCTTTCTCCTTCTGAATCGTCCAAGTTCTGGGCAAGGCGGGCTCTTAGCGACATCCTGAGTGATCCGGCTTCCTATGTGACTCTGGAAGTCAAAAAGCTCTTCTATTTCTTTAACGATTACGAAATGCACTATATTGCATCGGCCTACAAGGAGTATAAGGCATCTCGATCATTGCCCTTTATCAGATACGGAGTCATTGCTTCGCTCGGCCTTTTGGGTATGATGCTTTCATTCAGGGATTTCAGAAAGCTGTATTTGGTTTACGGGGTTGTGTTTATTTATGTTTTATCCGGTATGATTTTCCTGGTTCAATCAAGATATCGGACTCCGGCCGTGCCCTATCTGTGTCTCTTTGCAGGACAAGCCCTCTTTATCTTAAAGGAGATGGTGGTGGAAAGAAGACTAAGAACCGCCGCTGTGCCTATGATCTTTCTGGCGGTATTGTTCTTTCTGACGAACTTTTTCTACAGGGGTGAAATCATTAGTGTGGATCAATGGCAGCAGGCGACCAAGATCCACTATCAAATGGGTGGCCATCGGCTTTTTAGAGAGGGAGCATATGAAGAGTCGATAGCGGAATTGGACAAGTCTATAGCCATGGCCCCCAATTTCAGCCCTGCTTACAACGTAAGGGGCAAGGCCTATTCTATTCTCGGAAAACATAAGGAAGCGCTTGAAGATTTCAAGAAGGTCATCTCTTTGAGTCCGGGACTTCCAAAAGGATACAGGAATTTGGGTTTTCTTCATTTGTTGCAAGGAGATAACGAAGCGGCCAGGTTTTATCTCCTCAAGGCTTTAGTCTTAGGACCCCATGATGCAAAGGTGAAAGAGGCCCTCTCAACGCTCGAAAGCCAGCAAGAAGCCTTTCATGAAGAGACTCAAGGCATTTTGCGGAAATCCTCTTTTTGAATTCATCTAACTCCATAGAGATTTCATTATGCCCCCAAGGGAGAAGGCCTTGCGTGGGTCAAGCTCGCGCACAGTCATATCGAGGACTGCCTGCCTCAGGTAGCTATTTTTCAGCACTCCGCTGGCTATGAAATCGTTCAACCAGGCCTTAGACATGCATCGCTCGGCCGTGACATAGCCAACGTATTTGGGACGTAGCGTCAAGTCGAGTGCTTTTTTGAAACGACGAACCACATCAGTCTTTTCGTGGGAGAGGGCGTCATGGATAATCTTTGCGGCCAGTTCACCGGTCTCCATCGCTTTTCCGATACCTTCCCCGGTGAAGTTAAAGGTCGATCCGATAGTCTCGCCCGTGGCAATGAGATTGCCTTTGCCGGGGACAACGCTTTCTGGCAGTCCGCATCGGAGAGGAGCTGCCACCAGGTTACTGACCATCTTTCCCGACCGCATCACTTTTTGAGCCGGCGGGAATACCTTAACGAATTCATCAAAACGTTTATTCAGACCCAGCCCTGATTTGCGTCCCTTGGTGTAGAACGCGATCACCCCTACGTTGTACAAATCGTCTCCCATAGGAAAGACCCAGCCATAGCCCGGCAGTACGGGGCGCACACACGAACCGACAAGGCAATCCAGCTTTTCCTTTGACGCCACATAACAGCGCGTTGCAACAGCGCTGGGGAAGGCCCGGTCGATCAACCGTAATGATTTGGCTAAGCCGATTTGGGCGCCTGTCGAAAGGATGACATAGCGAGCATGCAGGGGTTTGCCAAGGCCGTCAACATGGACCGCACGGATATTCTCTCCTTCAACATAAAAACGCACAATTTTCCCGCAACAGAATATGGCCCCAGCCTCAACCGCCCGTTTGGCAAGAAGGGAGTCAAAATGTCTTCGTCGCAAGGTGATGTACGGGCCAGGAACTTCAAGGGTCATTTCACTGGTGCTATGTGCGCGGGCCATTTGCACTTCATGCCCCGCCCATTGGACAGTCTCATAGAGGCCAATTTTTTTCAAAAAGCGTATGGAATCGTGACTTAACCCGTCCCCACAAACCTTTTCGCGAGGAAAGGTCTCCTTGTCGAGTAATAGTGTCTTGTGCCCTTTGCCTGCAAGATATCCTGCCGCAACAGAGCCGGCCGGGCCAGCGCCGGCGACAATCACGTCCCAGCCAGTCTCTTGTAGTTCTTCGATGGGTTGTTGTTCGACCACTAGTTCCTTAGTTGTGAAATTCGTACTTGCCTATTTCGTGCTGTCGAAAAATCGGAATGGAAAATGGTGAGACAGATCTTAGACAGGTTGATTTGAAATGCCAATATTTATTTTTACATTGAAAACCTGGTCCTCTGGGCCAGGTCAGAGATAGATGTCTCTGCCTTGGATTTTTGTATCTAAAATCTCAAATTCCAAGCGCCAAATTTCAAACAAATCTCAAATTCCAATATTCAATGACCAAAACCTTCCAGGACGAGACATTGTTTGGATTTTCGAATTTCGGTCATTGGAAATTGTTTGATATTTGTAATTTGATATTTGTAATTTCAATAATTCAATGAACTTCCAACAAAGCAAATCCCCTCTGGGGATAACCAAAGCTTGGTCCTCTGGGCCAGGATTTTTACTTCTCAAGATGCGACTCTCTATGTTTCACGGTAGCAGATGGAACCTCCCTGGCCTGGCCGTCGGATTTCCGGCACGTGACTTGCATTACTCCTATCTCATGCTGGATGCCCATAAGTCACATTTCCCTCAAAGGTAATGGCGAGGAGGTATTGACATGGGCCACATCTCTCTGAAAAAAGGAGCCTGAAAGAGTGCATTTCGTGGCTGTCCGGGCCGTCTTCTCATTTCTTGTGCCTGGCGGATTGCTTTTAACAGCAGCGTGGGTGATCCTGCATATGGGCTTGCTGGAAGAATCGTTGCCCACGTTGGCGCACATCTATTTCTATGTGGTAGCGGTTGCCGGGGGCATGTTTGGCTGGCGTTTTAGCCGAAGCCGCCTGGTGTTTGCCATCATCGTTCTGGTTCTCGCTGACACGGCATTAGTGCATTTTGTTGCAGGCAGTTCTATGCACCAGGGAGTAGGGCGAACCGTGTTCAATGCCGTTGCCTTTTTGCTCCCCTTGAATCTGGCGCTGTTCTCAATGGTAAAAGAGCGGGGGATTCTGACCTTGCGGGGCATATGGCGCCTAAGCTTCGTTCTTCTCCAGCCAGTTGCTCTATTTCTGGTATGGAAGTACCAGCGATGGGACATGGCGTCCTGCTTTGGTTTCAAATTCGTTCATACACCCTTTCTGACCCCCATTCCCCTGGCCCAGCCGGCACTGTTGGCCTTTGCTGCAGCGTTTCTTCTCCTCACGTTTCAAATTTTCAAGCGCCGGGCGACTATTGAGTGTGGTTTCTTCTGGGCTTTGATCTCAGTACTTCTGGCTTTTGTGGCGGGCAGCGTTGGACCTCTTTCCACAGTCTATCTTGCCACTGCGGGGCTTATTCTCGTCGTCTCAACGGTTGAGAGTTCTCACGGCATGGCATTTCGAGACGAGTTAACCGGGCTGCCGGCGCGGCGAGCCCTGGATGAGGCCCTACTCAAACTTGGCGGTTCCTACACCGTGGCCATGGCCGACATAGACCGCTTCAAGCAGTTCAACGACACGTATGGTCACGATGTGGGTGACCAGGTTTTGCGTATGGTCGGCTCAAAACTTGCCAAGGTAGCCGGCGGTGGGAAGCCTTTCCGCTACGGAGGTGAGGAATTTGCCGTGCTTTTTCCTGGTAAGCTCGGGGATGAATCCATTCCCTATCTGGAAAGAGTGCGGAAGGCGGTCGCCGAATCAGACTTTGTCTTGCGCAGTCCGGACCGCCCCAGCATCAAGCCCGATAGGCCGACGGGGATGACGGGCCCTCGTAAGACGGTTTCTGTCACCATCAGCATCGGCGTAGCTGAACGAAACGAACGCAACACAAATCCACAGCAAGTGATCAAAGCAGCGGACAAAGCCCTCTACGGCGCCAAAAAGGCCGGACGCAATCGGGTTAAGGCCTAGCAGATCTTGCCTACAGTAGTTGATTTCCTGAATATCCAACCACCCGACAGCAAATCCTTTAGAGATGACAACGGACATAATGCTGACTGTCTTGTCCGGAACGAATCTTGTATATTGAATGAGACGTGTGTTAATCTGTAAGTTGAGTATATGTTCGAGATGGTCTCCGCCAGGTGATTATTACGGGGATAGGCTTTCGCATAGGAACAAAACATGCTTGGCGCACTGACACAGCAAGCACTGAATGTATTATTTCTCGGATGCACAAGCCTTGTTGCCATTGGTCTGGGGCGACTGGTTCTGTGTAGGACCGGCATAAGATTTGTTTCTTCTGGGGAATGGGCTGTTTTCTGCGCCGGGCTGGGTTTTGGAATCCTCAGTTATGCGGTCTTCTTGCTCTGTGCCCTGCAACTCCTCTATCCTGAGGCAGTCTATATCCTTTTCGGCCTTTGTTCGGCCTTGGGCCTTGCAGGGTGGCTCAGGTGCCGATCTGGTTTGGACAAAACAACCTTTTCCGCGACAGAGCTCACGTTGTGGGACAAGGCGTTCTTGATTGTTTTGGCCACATGCCTGTTTTTCGCCTTCTTGTTCGTGCTTACCCCGGCTATTGGCAAGGACGCTCTAATCTATCACCTGGCAGTCCCCAAACTATTTGAGAAGCATCACGGATTCTATTTCATCGAAGGAAACATATTCGCTAACTACCCGCTGAGCAGTGAGATGCTGTATGCCATGGCTCTTGCCCTGCGTGGTGATGTCCTTGCCAAAGGGATCCATTTTGTCATTGGTTTATGCATCCTTCTAGGCATGTGGCAATTTGCAAGACAACATGTCTCTGAGTCCCGTTTTGTGCCCCTTGCGCTTCTTATCTTTTGCAGCATTCCTTCCGTCTTTGTCACCTCTCACATGGCCTACAACGACCTGACCGTGACTTTGTATGCCTTTTTGTCAGTATACGCATTTTTGAACTGGTTTAGCAGAAAGGAAAATGCGTGGCTGATCTTGTGCGGAGTGTTTTCCGGGCTGGCTCTGTCAACGAAGTACACAGCGCTTTTCTCGCCGTTTTTGGGATGCCTGGGGATCTTGTGGGCTTCTCGGCGCCACGGAAGGGCTACTCGGCAGGCTCTCCGGTCGCTACTAATATATCTCGCATGCGCCCTTGTTGTTGGCAGTCCTTTTTATATCAAGAACTGGATCATGACCGGCAATCCGTTCTATCCCTTTCTATACGGAATATTCGGAGGCAGGGGATGGGAGCCCGGTCAAGCGCGGCTCTATGAACAGTTTGTTCAAACCCTGGGCATGGGGAGAGGGTTTTTGGACTATCTGTTGCTGCCATGGAACGTGAGCGTAAATGCCAGGATGGCGAGCCCGCACTTTGACGGTGTTCTGGGGCCTGTGTTTATCCTGACGTTACCTTTTGCCCTTGGAATGCGAAAGATCTCCTTTGGGGCAAAGATCTCAATGGCCTATTGCTTATTTACTTTCATGTTCTGGGCCTCATCTGCGCAACAGATTCGATATCTCATCCCCATTTTTCCGTTCCTGGCCATTATGACGGCCTATATCCTCGGGTACTATCGCAGAAAGAAGGTCGTGTTTGGTGTGCTGATGCTTTTTGTTACCGGTAGTCTGGGATTTAATGGGTATCATATTGCCGGGGATTTTCTGAGGATAGGACCAGCAGGTGTTATTACAGGTCACGAGGAGACAGATGCTTTCTTGAAGCGTACGGTTCCCTCGTACAAAATGTTTCAATATGTCAACGCTAACTTACGCAACGACTCCAAACTTTTCCTCATCTACATGAAAAATTTTGGGTACCTCTGTGATCGCCTATATTATTCGGATTCCATGTTTGAGTCCTATTCCATCCAAAAAATCCTGACCCGGTCTGAAACAGCCACGGATGTCTACAATTCTTTAAAAGAAAGAGGCTTCACCCACATTTTGTACGATATCAATTATGTTTTCGGAAACATGAGCACCTTTTCTGCAGAAGAAAAGAGCCTCTTTTTGACCCTCCAAAAAGACCACCTCGAACTGATCAAAGCCGATCAGGAGCGATACTATCTGTATCGCGTTTAACAATAGAACTAAAATAGCTGGCACATTTTTCGCATAATTAGCCTAACAGTCTTGACTAGCTTGCCTTGGCATGTTATGAGTAATTAATCTACTCATAAAGAGGTGGGAATTGGAGAATCTATTCGCAGGACTGATATCCTCAAAAACAAGAATTAAACTGCTTGTACGCCTTTTCTTTAACCCAAAGACGCGATCGTATCTTAGGGAGCTTGCAAAGGAATTTGGCGTATCCACCAATTCAGTTCGCGAGGAACTCAACCAGCTTACCGATACCAACCTATTGAAATCCGAAAGAAACGGACGTCAGGTCTTCTACATGGCCAATGAGGACCATCCATTGTTTCCTGAACTCAAGTCCATGGTCAGCAAGGTCATGGGCATGGATCAGGTCATAGACGGTATTGTTAACCGGCTAGGTGACCTGGAGCGGGCGTATTTAATCGATGATTATGCTGAGGGCAAGGACACTGGGATCATCGACCTGCTGCTCGTCGGAGAGATCGACCAGTATCATCTGACCGATCTGAGCAGAAAAACAGAGCGATATATCAAGCGAAAAATACGCTCCTTGGTCCTGAGCCGTGAGGAGTACAATGAACTCCTTCCAGAGCTGAAAAAACGTCCGCGGATTCTGGTCTGGGAGGCCAAGGAGGGGTTGGCTACGTGACCCCGATATTTTCGGTTTTAGGCTATTGGCAAAATGGAAATTCCGCCTGTACGTAGCATATCTTCGGGCTGAGGTCGAGAGCTCGGAGTGACAAAGAAATGCTGTCTATTCAATAGGTTAGATATCCTAGTGTTATGTAGCTGAAGGGGCGGAGCTGGGCAAAGGTCTCGAACGGAACGAATGACGACGCGAAGATGTGCGGCTTTGTGGGAATACTAAGATTTGACGGCCAGAAGGTGGAGGCGGAAGATGTCGCCAGAATGTGTCGGGCACTGCAACATCGGGGGCCGGATGATAGCGGCATGTATATCACGCACAAGAATGAACATAAGCAAGAGCGCAAGGCGTGGGTTGGACTAGGCCATCAGCGGTTGAGCGTTATTGACCTCTCCCCGGCCGCCCGTCAGCCAATGTCGAACGAGGATGGTTCTATCAGAGTGGTCTGCAACGGAGAGATATATAATCACAAGGCCCTTCGCCAGTCCTTGATCAAGAAGGGGCATCGTTTCAGATCCCAATCAGACACAGAGGTTATTCCACATCTTTACGAGGAATTCGGGCCAGGGTGCGCTGATCATCTGCGAGGCATGTTTGCCCTGGCCTTGTGGGATGGGCCGGAAGAAACCATGTTTCTGGCCAGGGATCGAATGGGACAAAAGCCCCTTTATTATTACTCAGACGCCCGTTTTTTTGCCTGTGCCTCGGAGATCAGCGCCATCCTTCAATTGTCGAGACTGGATCTTGCAACGGATAAGGAGGCGATAGATTGCTATTTCAAGTACGGATACATACTGGGTGATAGAACTCCCTACAAAAGGATTCGGAAGCTGCCGCCTGCCTTCCGGATGTTGATAAGGGATGGAAAGATATCGACTGAGCGGTATTGGGATGTGCCCTTTCCAACGGCTTCATCTTGCCGCGCCACACATCAGGATTTCGTGGAGGAGTTTGACGCCATCCTTTCTGAAGCGGTGGGCCTGAGGTTGGAAAGCGACGTCCCGTTGGGTGTCTTCCTGAGTGGGGGGCTAGATTCCTCGGCCATTGTTTCAAAGATGGTCGGCGAGATGGGTCAAGGCGTCAAGACCTTTGCCATAGGGTTTTCTGAGGCATCATATGATGAAAGCTCTCACGCGAGGGAGGTGGCCAGCCTTTTCGGGACCGAACATCGAGAGTACACGGTCAACTTCTCCATCCGGGAGCTTTTGCCAAAGCTGGCGAGGCATTTCGGGGAGCCTTTTGCTGATTCTTCCGCCATTCCCACCTATCACCTTGCCCAGGCGACGCGTCAACAGGTGACGGTGGCCCTTTCAGGGGACGGTGGCGATGAGCTCCTTTGTGGTTATAACCGGTATCTGGGGAGAAAAATCCTTGAGTATTATTTCCTCCTCCCGCAAGTCATTAGAAAAGGAGTGATAGAGAGACTTCTCGCGAGGTTCAACGTGGGCAGCCAATATTATGGAAAAAGCCTCATCAAACAGATCAAACTCGTAATTGAACAGGCATGCAGGTTGGAAAATAACCGGCTTGATGTTTTACCTCAGATTTTTGATCGCTCTCTTAGGCGGAGACTTTTGGGTTGGGAGACAAATGTAACTGGTTATGAGGGATCCTTTGACCAGGTCAGGCAGTATGCCCTTTCGGGGAATCATCTTGATGCCATATCCCAGATGATGTGGACTGATCTTCATACCTATCTTCCTGATGACATACTGGTCAAGGTCGATCGGATGAGTATGGCACATTCTCTTGAAGTAAGATCGCCGTTCATGGATCACAGACTCGTGGAATTTGTGGCAAGGCTGCCTATCGAGCAGAAGCTAAACGGTTTGGCTACAAAATATCTCCTAAAGCGGACCATGAAGAACAAGCTTCCTCATCACATCATCCACAGGAAGAAACACGGATTCATGGTCCCCCTGGCAAGATGGTTCAAGAGAGATCTCAAGCCGTTGGTGCGTGAGCACCTGTTGGACCGAGAGGCGCCTTTCGATCGGGCAGTGGCAGAGGGATTCCTGAGCGAACACTGGAAGGGCAGGGCCGATCATTCTCACAAAATCTGGGCATTGTTGATGTACGCCTTGTGGAAAAACCGTGAACATTCTGGGTATTTACTACAAGCATAAGCCGGGCGGGTTTTGCAAGCGCTTGTATCGATCATACAAAGCTCTGGCAGAGGCCGGACACAAGGTGCATTATATCTCCACGGAGATATTGCCGGTTCGTCACAAAAATATCGTTGCGCACGTCATGAAGCTTCCCTTTAGAGATACAGACAGTATGTTCTTCTGGGTTGTTTTTACCGTGTGCGCTATGTTTCATGCCTGTTGCTTGTGCAGGCAACTAAACATAGGCATGGTGTTCGCTGTGGGTTCATACTACGCCTTTGTCAGTTGCCTCACCAAGATGCTCAACAAAACAACATTGATAACTTACATTCATGCCCGCGACACAGATTACTCTCTCGTGATCGGCAGGCCATTGTCTCTAGTCAAGTTGCAGGCACTGTACGAGCACCTATCTTTTTCGATTTCTGACGTTATTCTGACCATCAACAGCAGCATAAAAAAAGATTTGGAGCACAGATATCCTCACTCAAGGATTGAGGTTCTCCCCAACAACATAGAAGTATCGGAGATGTCGGGGTCGGATTTCAGGAAGGAAATCCGTGTCGCGGCTGGCACATTTCTCATTGCAACATCTGGCGTTTTTACCAAGGGTAAGAATATTGGCTTTTTGATCAGGACCTTTTCTCGGGCTCAACTTGAGAATGCCCTGTTGATCATTGTCGGGGATATCTCCACACGGGATCTTTTCGAAAAGCAAAAGCTGGAGGCCCTGGCAGAGAATCTGGGAATCCCTGATCGGGTCATCTTTACGGGATGGAGAGCAGATGGGTGCGATGTTATTAGATCCATAGATCTTTTTGTGCTGCCCTCCGTGAGTGAAGGATGTCCCCTTTCCCTGCTTGAGGCATTGGGACTCGGGGTGCCTTGTCTGGGAAGTCGCATTCCTGAGATCAAAGAGATCCTGCACTATGAGGAACTTCTGTTTGATTCCAAAGATAGAGAAGAACTGAGTCAAAAGCTTGTATCGTCAAAGAAAGAGGAGAAATTGGTTCTGTGGCGGAAATTATGTGAAAAGCGACGCCTCGTTTACACCTTTGATTGGGACAAGAGGTTCATAGAGACTTTGAGACATGTAGGTGTGGCGGTTTGAGGAAATGAAGTCAGAAGCAGATGCCGTGTATATTTGCCCCACGGACTCCAGGGTAGAGTTGCACAGATTTTTCAACCTTCTGTGGGCTCTGGTCACGCGTGAATTAAAAGGGCGCTATCGCCGGTCACTCCTCGGGCCTGCGTGGGCAGTTTTTCAGCCACTATTCTACATGGTTATCTTTACTTTTTTGCGAGGGGTTCTTGATATTTCCAGCGAAGGTGTGCCTTACGTGATCTTTACTTACAGCGCCTTGGTGCCGTGGACCTTTTTTTCTAACTCGGTTATTCGGTGTGGCCCCAGTATCTCATCCAATGCCGGAGTCCTAAAAAAAATTGCCATTTCCCGCGAGGTATTCCCCCTCGCTGGCGTGGTCACCTCGCTCGTTGATTTCTTTATTTCGTCTCTTATTCTGGTTGGGATGATGATCTGGTTTCGAGTCCCCATAGGGATTTGCATACTCTGGCTGCCAGTTCTGGTGCTGCTAGTAGGCCTTTTGGCTTTGGGTATTGGATTCGGAGTGGCCGCTGTAGGCACATACAGACATGATGTTCTCTTCGCCATGCCGCTTTTGATGCAGTTCTGGCTACTGGTAACGCCTATTATGTATCCCATCGGCAAGGTGCCTGAGCGGTGGCAATTCCTTTACAGCCTCAACCCCATGGTCGGGATCATTGAAGGATTCAGGACGACTATTGTCAAGGGCATGGCGCCAGATCTTGGGCTTTTGTTCATCTCGTTGCTCGGCGTTGTGGTGGTTTGGGCAACAGGGTGGCTCCTTTTTCGTCACATGTCCCAATACTTCGCGGATGTGCTGTAGTCATGAACGATGTTACTATTCGAATTGATGGGCTCTGGAAGCGTTATGGGCTTCCCGTGCCTGCCGTGATGAGAAAGGGCATCAACTGGTTTCACGCAATCCGCAATCCGCAATCCGCAATCCGAAACACAGATGACGGTCCTTGGGCGCTCCGAGACATCAGCCTTCAGGTGAAGGCTGGCGAGACTCTCGGCATCATTGGACGCAATGGCGCAGGCAAATCCACCCTACTGAAGGTGTTAGCCGGGGTCACCCCCCCCACAACTGGGAGGATAGAGGTCCGGGGTCGGCTATTCGCCATGATTGAACTCAATGCCGGCCTCCACAAAGAACTGACGGGGCGCGAAAATGTTCGACTGCTGGGAGCTGTCATGGGGCTTGGTCGGAATGAAATCGAGGCGAAGATGGCCGAAATCGTGGATTTTTGCGAATTGGGTGAGTGGTTTGACCGTCCTGTCAGGAAGTATTCCAGTGGAATGCTCGCTCGCCTAGGGTTTGCCGTGGCTGTGAGTGTGGATGCGGAGATCCTGCTGGTCGATGAAGTGCTAGCTGTAGGAGATTTGGGTTTCCAAAGAAAATGTTACAGACGCTTTGAAGAACTGAGAAAAGAGGGGGCCGCCACATTGTTTGTTTCACACAACATGAGACAAGTCGAGCGGATTTGCGACCAAGTGCTTTTCCTCGACAATGGCCACCCTGTAGAGATGGGTTCTCCCGGAAGAGTCTGCCTCCGCTATTACAGAATGAGTGCTTCGGACGGCATGAGATCGGAGCATCGGGCATTGTCGGAAGTGGCAACGTGGGAGAGTTCTGGCGAACTGGAGATCAAAGCCGTGGAGATTATGGATCAGGAGAAGCGATCAGTCCAGTTGGTGAGGACCCTCGATTCTATACGTATCCGAGTCCATTTCAACGCCGAGGAACGGATCGTTAGGCCCGTAATCGGTGTCACCGTGCTTACAAGCGATATGATCAAGCTGTTAGGTATGGGCACAGGACACAACTATCAACTGCCAGTCTGTCTAGAAGGCAACGGCTTTTTTGAACTCTTTATCCCTAATCTCAGTCTTCTCCCGGGGGTCTACTCGGTGGGTATCACTGTGAAGTCGCAAGACTCGCGAAAGATATATTCCGGCCAGAACTTGGCGAATTTCTCTGTCGAACACTCGATCGTAAACAAGAACTCATTTGGGATGGTGCATACTGATTCAGAATGGAAGTTTTCGGAAGGTTCATTCCGGACACATATTGGCGAGTCACAAAGACATAGGGTAGGAGACCCCAGTGAGAAGGGATAGGAATACGGGCAGCAACGAGTACAGCGTTTGTGGAGCCTACCATGCTGAATTGAGGATGCCACCCACGTGGCTCCCAAGATACTTCAGGAGACTTCACATTGTTCAGGAAGTCCTATCTGCACACCTCCCTGAAGAAGCCTCCATTATTGATGTCGGTGGAGGAGAGGGAGCCCTGGTCGAAGGGCTGGTGGAACGCGGATTCAAGAACATTGTCGGAGTCGATCCATATGCGCCCTTTTCCAATGGGAGAATGGTGAAAGGGGATATTCTTGCTTTGCCTTTTCATGGCGCGGCCTTTGATGCAGTAATATGCCTTGACGTTCTTGAACATGTCCCGCTCCATCTCCAGCTCAATGCAGCTCGTAGCCTGGAACGACTCCTGAAGCCAGGCGGCTTTGCTCTGGTCTCGGTTCCGAATATGGCCCATCTAAAGTCGCGCATAGACTTTCTGTTTAAAGGGCAACCTTGGCGAAACAAGCTTCGGAAACATCCTGGTGAACTTACCATGCTGGAAAGGCTGCAGGTTTTGAGGGAGGCGGGTCTTCTTCTGGCTGACAGCGTGGGACTACATCTTACGTTAAGCTACAACCCGACTCCCAAAGGCCCTCTTGGCAGACTGATCTCCTCCATCATGTTCAGCGTGGCCATGCCGCCGGCCCTGTGTTGGACCGTAGTCCTTCTAGTTTACAAAAAGCCGAGACCTCAATGGATAGGAAACATTCCTGCAAGGAGCAGAAAGTGGAGTCCCTTGAGGGCGGCCCTGAAGAGCTACGCTCCTCCAAAGGAGGACCCGACATCATTTCTAACATAGAGTATTGCCTGTGGACGGGACGGTTTTGGCAATGTTCCTTATGAGGCAACATGGCAAGTAAAAAATCGATTAGATCGGCGAACAGGGTTGGCTTTGCCGTTGGCACTGGCCGTTGTGGCACCACATTTCTTTCAAGAGTGATTGAGTTAGAGCCAGATGTGGCCCACGCCCATGAACGAAATCGGCTGAACGAGAGCTTTCATCGGTACTGCAAGTGGTATGGACTGCCCGTGGACGATGAGGGTTTCCTGCACACGAAGGGAAAAGAGATAGAGGCGGATCTGAAAGAGAAAATCTTTTCTTTTGAAGCCAGTGCCCACCTGTCTCTGTCTGTCGAAGAACTCCACAGCCGATTTGCAGCGAAGTTCGTCCTTTTGGTGAGAAGCCCGGAAAAGGTGGTGAATTCATACCTTCGCAAAGGCTGGTACCGTGAACCGATATTCAGGTCGAATCTGCATCAGGCTCTCGGGTATCAGGAGTGTGATAGATTTCAGCACTTCCTGGGGCGAATCGTGCCCTCTGGGGAAGCCTTCAAAATATGGACAGAAATGACTCGTGTGGGAAAGCTCTCTTGGTTCTGGAACGTCCTTAACGAAAGGGTTCTTCAACAATTTGCGGCAATACCCGAATCGCAATGGCGTGTGGTAAAACTGGAGGAACTGAGTTACAGGACCTATCTGGACATAGCTGCGTTTCTTGGCTTTGAGAGCAGGATGGGCGCGGAAGCTTATGAAAACGTAGCGCGAGCAAGGCCAAATGCGTTGCCTGGCGGCAGAAGTATTACCGATTGGACGGAGGCGGAAAAGAGGGAATTTGAAATGTCCGTTGCCCCCATGGCTGGAAGGCTGGGCTACGAATTCCGAGTCGACACACTTCTCAAGGAGAAAGAAAAACAAAGACCTCGAAATCAAGATCTTGAGAAGAAGGAGGGTACCATCGCGGTCACCGGGACCGCCCCGGGACCGGAGATAATAACGATAGTCATTCGCAGCTGTGGCGAGCGCACTGAAAAGGCTTGTTTTCGCTCCCTTGCACAACAGGTCCCTGAACAAAACATAGTTGTCATCAGGGAGTATCCCTTTGCAAAGGCGTTAGCCGAGACATTTAAGATAGGCCTGGAAAGGGGGCGTCCATGGACCCTTTGCGTGGATGCCGATGTACTGCTTCGAAAGGGGGCGGTAAGAGAATTCCTGCGCGCAGCAGCCCAATCGGACGAAAAGACCTTCGAGATACAATATAATGTCTTGGACAAATTTTTCGGAGGTCCAAAGCCGGCTGGGAACCATCTTTACAGAACGCGTCTGCTTCGTCAGGCTCTCGACTTCATTCCAGAAGACACTGTGACCATGCGGCCGGAGACTTCTGTCATCAAGGCCATGGGAGAATTGGGATTTCCTTGGGTTCAGGAGGCCACAGCCATCGGCTTGCATGACTACGAACAGTATTACAGAGACATTTATCGAAAAGCACTCGTTCACGCATGCAAGCACAGAAAACACGTCTCCCATTTAAGGGCCTTCTGGCGCAACCAGCCCAGAGAGGACAGAGATTTCCAGGTGGCACTGTGGGGGCTTCAGGCTGGGCTTGTTCATCACCAAAGGGTTACGTTGGACGCGAGGATGTTTCGCGAGGATGTGGATATACTTCTGAATCTCAAAGGTTGGCAGGAAAAAGGGGAGCTCTTGGGGGACCGAAAATTGGACTTGGAAGTAGGGGAGTTCATGGATGCTTTTGATCCTCCCGAGGCGTATTGGGCCTGGAAGAGACTTGTGAGCGAGGTTGGGTCAAAGGGTAAATGTGAACAATGGGGATCCGAGCTCAGCGCGGTGTTGGACAGGACTGGGTGGTTGAGGATCTTGCCATGGCTTGCCGGTTGGGGCATGGCCCGCGTGGGTCGGGCAATCCAAAGGTGGATAGAAGGGTAGAGATGGCCGTGACCTGCGTGGAGGTTGAAAGAAATCATGTGGTTTGAGAAGAAGATATGTTTCTGTGTTGGACTTCAAAGGTCAGGGACAACCGCCCTCTCGCGTTTTTTACTGTCTCAACCGGGAGTCACACAACCCGACACAGTCGATAAGAGGAAGGCTAATCGTGAATGCTGGGGTGCTTTTGAAGTAACTACGCAACGGAAGGGGACCGACGTAGGATAACCGCAAGACCTTTCCTTTTGGCAAAGGTCTGAAAGCAAGCTCCGCGTGTACTCCTTTATGCGGCCCGGGAAGGTGCTTTTTGTAAAAACGCTTAAGAACTGTGTCCGCATACTGGCTCTAAGACAAATCTTCCCGGAGGCGAAAATACTCTTCCTATATCGGGATCCGAGAGCGATTTTGAAATCATGGTGGCAGGCAAAAGGCTATCATCACCTTACGTCTGGTTACCACCGTCATCCTTACTATGCCAAACAGTCAGATGGCAAATTCTATTGGCAGCCGCCACCTCTGGAAGGAGAAGACCTTGCGGGATACTCCTATGACGAGATAGTTGCTCGGGCTGACGCTGCGACGGAAGGGCCATGGTGGAATACATACGAGTCTTTTTTGCCATCGGGTTTTGCAGCTCAAGGGCGCTTTGGAATATCATCTGGACAATTCGGTACTGCTTCGTGGTGACCATTACATGAAGATAGCCTATGAAGACCTTTGTGAAAACGCGGTGAGTGTTCTCACACGGATGTTTGAGTTTATGGGAGTCTCGTGGACGGGGGACGATACACGTGCGAAGTAGTTCTTCTCAAGTCGAAACTACAAATACAAGGCGCTGCCCGAACAGATGCGTGAATTTGCTGAACAGGAACTAAGAGAAGTGGGTCTTCGCCTGGGTTACGAATGGTGAGCAGTCGGCCTGACAAAAGAGGGGATACGCCCCTACGGAAGAAGATCTGTGTTCCCATGCCCTATCGACCAGAAGGCGGTCGGCACACCTTTGTGGCCAATCTTAAGAGGTATCTGAAAGAGAAAAACATCCCTTACACGGAGGACATGGAGGATCGCTATGATGTTTTGTTCACCAATTCATGGGTTGTGCCGTACGAAGAAATAAAGCGAGTGAAGGCGAGGCGACCTCAGCTGCGGGTGGTGCACCGCGTCGATGGGTCTGCTCAAGACTATGGACGATTTGACGATGCAGATCACCTTCAGGCTCGGGTGAATATGTTAGCCGATGTCACTATTTTTCAAAGTGTGTATTCGAAATACAGCACAACAAACAAGTTCACCGTCGTTCAAGGAGATGGCCCCATCATCTATAATCCGGTTGACGTGGACGTGTTCTGTCCTGATGGTCCGTTCTATCCCCTGAAAGGCGAGACGAAAGTCTGCAATGCCGCGTTTAGCATGAATCCGAAAAAGGGTACTTGGAAAATCGGCGAGTTGGCCCAGAAGAATCCTGATGTCTTTTTCGTACTATGTGGACATTATCCAAACTTGCCGCGATTGCCAAACATTCAGTCTTTGGGCCATCTAGAGAGATCGGAACTGGCGGCTGCCATGCGGTCTTGTGACATCTTCCTGCATTTGGCAGAGAATGACCCCTGTCCGAATGTTGTTTTGGAGGCAATGGCAAGCGGGTTGCCGGTCCTGTATAAGGACAGTGGTGGGACGCCAGAACTTGTGGGCGAGTGCGGAGTCATATTTTCAGACCATGGTTTCCGCCAGCAGCTTGTGATGATCGTGGCAGAGCGGAAAAAGCTATCCACAGCTGCACGGGAGAGGGCGGTCCGAGAATTCTCGCCTCATCGGATTTTTCCCCAATATCTTGAAGCCATGTTGGAGGCGAAACGGCATCCAGTGCCGACGCGGGCAATGCTACTGCGATTGTATCTCAAAGGATATCCCGTCGTAAAGAGTCCCTTGGAAGAAATCAGTCAGTATGCCCGAGTTATGGTAAGGCCCTTGCTACGGCTTTTGCATGGTATATTGAAACGTTGAAACCTCCTCCGCGTGGTCTCCGATTTGACGATGAGGCTTGTGCGAACAGGTAATGTCGTCAAAACACCCGAGTCGATATCCTGCGAGACGGAAGGTTGGCGGACATTATTAGCCTTTTTTCATATCCTGGGAACCTAAGAAAAGCCACTTCCACTTGTTTGTATGGATGTCAGGAACCTGCCAAAGGCAAGACCTGCCCACTTGATTCTGCCACGCTTGGATGTCCGTCCTGGAGCTCAGTCTGACAACCCTAAACAGTTCAGGAGCGATTTACGATCTCCTGGACCGATGGCAAGTGAACTAATGGATCGTGTTGTCTGGTTCATTCCTGTCAGCTACCGTGACTATAACAATATGCCGGCCTCGGTGTGGATCCGCTGCCAGCAGTTAATCCCCTATCTGGAACAGCGGAACATCCGTTGCGCAGTAAATCAGAGTGATGATGAGGCAGAGATAGCCGTGTTCGTGCGCTGGCAGGACGAGCAAGCCTATAACCTAGCTCGGCGGATGAAGCAGAAAGGGAAGAGAATCGTTTTTGACCTATGCGTGAACTACTTTGACGAAACTGGACTCTTCGACGGCGGGTATGGGACAACTGCCAAACAAGTTTCAGAAGCACGACGCATGATTGAGATGGCCGACACAGTCACGTGTGCTTCAGCCTACATCGCTGAGAGAGCGCGGGAATTTCACTCCTGGGTTGAGTATCTGCCCGACTCCATTGACCATCGACACTTTTGCTACCGCAAGCCAGTTAGAGATTTTTACCGGCCGAGACTCCGTGCCATCTGGAGCGGAACGGCTTCCAAGGCCCGAGAACTGGAGCCTATCCTCCCTCTTCTTCAACGGATGGGTATGGAACTGGTGATCATTTCGGATCGCGATCCGGGTCTGAAGTCATCCGGATGGATATGGGAACGGAATGTCCAGTATCACTTTGTGCCATGGCGGTACGAACTCTTTCCCACATCCATCTTAGAGGGCGAGGTTTGCGTTGTTCATCGCAAGGTCAATGATCCATATAATCAAGGGCATAGTTCATTCAAGATCGGGGTCTTCATGGCGCAGGGCGTTCCGGCCATAGCTTCTCCTGTGCCGTCTTATCAAGAACTGCTGGGAAACGGGACTGGTGGGCGTTTGTCGTCCTCCATGGAAGACTGGGAAGCGGCTTTCAACGAGGTTGTAAACGATAGAGATATTTTGGCTCGATGGTCCCATGAGGCATGCCAGACAATGGAAGCATACAGAACTGAGCGCATTGTGGAGCAATACATTAGACTGTTCAACCAGCTTAGCTAGAGATAAGGGGCAACTCCGTGGGACAGCCCACCTACAAAGCCAGCCGTTGTGTTGAAAATGGACGCCTTGTTTACCATATGCACACAGCGGATGTGGGCTTTTGGGAACAGCACTGGCACAATCACTTTTCAGCCGATATCTATGGCAAGGCTGAAAGGGGGTGGCTGGCAGAGTGGTTCGAGATGCCCTTCACTGTTTGGCTGCCGCGTCAAGGCCTTATTGTAGAGGCGGGGTGTGGTCTCGGGCATCTTGTTTTGGCATTGAGGACGCGCGGATACGAGACAGAAGGCGTTGAAATGGCATCGGCCACGGTGGAATTGGTAAAAGACTGCCGGCCGGATCTGCCGATCCGAGTTGGTGATGTTACTCGTCTCGATGTGCCAGACGGGTACTATGGAGGTTACATCTCTCTGGGGGTAGTCGAGCACCGCAGGGAGGGGCCTGACATCTTCTTAAATGAGGCTTGGCGCGTCTTGAAACACGGTGGCGTTGCATTGGTCTCTGTGCCATGTTTCAACCCTTTGCGCCGTTTGAAGGCTAGATTCCGACTTTACCGAGGTGCTACAGAAGGCCTCCAGTTTTATCAATATGCCTTTACGGAAAGAGAGTTCAACGATCTGATGAAGGATTGTGGCTTTGAAGTCGTTGATACCGTGAGCTATGACCCGTTCAAGGGTTTGAAAGATGAAATCCCGGGGCTTCGTCGCATACTGGAGTGGCGCTATGTGGGATCGCGCCTCAAGCGACTGCTTAAGATTCTGTTCAGGCATTGTCCAGGATTTTCACAACGTGTAGGCCACATGCTCCTCGTGGTGGGGAAAAAACATGCGAAGTAGGCGATCTACGAGATGGGATATGCACCGATTGGTCTTCTTCCTTGAAATAGGCCTTTCCTAAAGGCATGGGAAGGAAGTGGGATTCTGGAATGCAAGGTTGCCCTGTAGCCATGCGTCTTGTCCTCTTCTTTACGTCAGGTATATCGCTGCGAACTTGGGACACGATAGGCTCCCTCGACCGTGAAGTTGCCCTCTACAAAGCGATCCTCCCGAAGTTGGGGGACGTCAAGTTCGTGACCTACGGAGACCGCCGAGACCTTCTCTATGCCAGACAGTTGGGGGGAATAGACGTCGTTTGCAACAGATGGAACCTGTCAAAGCATTGGTACATGCGTCTTTTGTCACAAGTGTACCCCCGTTTTTGGGGTAAAGACGTACTGGTTAAGAGCAATCAGATTCCAGGATCAGACGTGGCACTGAGAGCCGCCCAGAACTGTGGTAAGAAGTTCATCGCCCGCTGTGGTTACCTGCCTTCCAACATAGCCAAGACACGTCAGGACATGGGGCCCAGTGAGATCCAACGCGCTCAAGAGCTGGAGGAGACGGTCTTTAGAGGCGCAGATCGTGTTGTCGTTACAACACCCATGATGCGGCGCACCGTGGTCGACAGTTATGGTGTTGAAGGCAGCAAAGTGAGGGTCATCCCGAACTACGTTGATGTCAAGCGATTCAAGCCCTCATCAAGTTCAAAGGAGCCGAAGCTGTTGTGCTATGTCGGACGACTGGAACCTGAGAAAAATGTTGAAGCGTTGCTGAATGCCGTTGAGGGGCTGGACATTGAACTGCATATCATTGGCGGCGGCAGTTTGAAAGATCGGCTCACAGCCCAAGCACAGAAAAAACTATTGCCGGTCCGATTCATAGGCAATGTGCCGAACAACGAGCTTCCCACCTACTTGAGCAATGCCTCTGTCTTTATTTTGCCTTCTCACATAGAACATCACCCAAAGGCACTCATTGAAGCCATGGCCTGTGGACTGCCGGTCATAGGGACGGATGTATATGGCATCCGGGAACTCATTGAACACCGCCAGACTGGCTATTCGTGTGACACCTCTCCTGAGGCACTCCGGGAAGCCATTGCAGACGTGATGGCCGATGCGGATCTGAGGTTACGTCTTGGGCGGAATGCCAGAGAGTTCGCAGTGGAACACTTTGCGCTGGACAAGATTGTAGATATGGAGCTGAGCTTGTTGGAGGAGCTGATCGGGTAAAGCTCCGTGGCCAGCGAATGGTGCCAAAACTGATGCCTCATCGTACAAGTCAATTATTAGATTTATCCTTGCGTCGAGTTGCCAGATTCACAATTCGTCGGCTCATGGACCTGGCTTCACGGGTCGTGACTGGGTGCGTGGCTGGCCTGCCCGTTTCCTGGTTGGAGCGTGCTATCTGTGGCCTTGTTGAAAAAAGAGCGGGGCGTTTGGCGGCGGATGAGGCCCTTCGGTTCTTGTTTCGATTGGATTCAAGGTTCTATGCCCTCCAGGGACAAAAGGCCGTGGAATATGGTGGCGGCCTCCACACCAAGCATCGCCACATCGGGTATCACGAGTTCTTCATTTCCAGAATCCATAAGGGCGAGAGAGTACTCGACGTGGGATGTGGCGTAGGCGCTGTGGCCTATGATGTAGCTGAGCGGGCCGGAGCCCAGGTCGTGGCCATAGATTTCAACGCCCGGGCTATTGAAGAGGCCAGAAAACGCCGAAGCCATCGCCGGGTTGAATACCGTGTTGGCAATGTCTTGGAGGATGCTCTCGATGGACCTTTTGACGTTGTTATCCTGTCCAATGTACTAGAGCATTTGCAGGAGCGTTCGGCATTTCTTCGTCGTCTGAAAGAAGCAGCGAAACCCTCACGCATTCTGATCCGCGTGCCCCTCTTCGAACGGGATTGGCGTGTTCCTTTGAAGCGCGAGTTGGGCATGGAATGGCGCTTAGATCCGACCCATGAAATTGAATATGCCGTGGAGTCCTTTGACGAAGAATTGGGCTCAGCAGGACTCATTCTTTCCCACAGAGAGGTTCGATGGGGAGAGATTTGGGCAGAGGCGGTCGCACGTGGCTGAACCTATGGTGAGCGTACTGATGAGTGTTTACGATGGGGAACGCTATTTGCGTGATTCAGTCGAAAGTATGCTCAACCAGACCTTTGCTGACTTCGAATTTGTCATTGTAAACGATAGCTCGACCGATGCGTCGCGGGCCATCCTGGAAAGCTATGATGATTCGAGGATTTTGCTTCTGCATAACCAGAAGAACAGGGGCCTGACATACTCCCTGAACAGAGGGTTAGCCGCGGCAAAGAGCGAATATGTGGCGCGGATGGATGCTGACGACATCTCCGTGCCTCAGCGATTGGAAAAGCAGGTGTCTTTTCTTAGAGCACATCCAGAGATTGGCATTCTGGGTTGCTCCTGCGACAACATCGATTCAGAAGGTCGACGTGTCGGATCCAGCACCATGCCGGAAACTGACCTCGCGGTCCGCTGGGTCAGCCTTCTTGGAAATCCTTTTATACATTCTACGGTGATGATTCGACGTGGCATCCTGGTTAGCAACGGCCTGAAGTATGACGAGACCTTTGAGACAGCGCAGGATTACGACCTCTGGACCCGGATGCTCCAGCACACACGTGGTGCGAATCTGGGCGAACGGCTTATTCGATACCGTTTGTGTGACAATGTGACTAGGAAACAGCGGAAGAGCCAGTTACAGAACCATGATATCATTGCCGTGCGAACGATCCGAGAACAGCTACCCGACTTCATCGTCAACCCGGAGAGAATTAGTGAATTGGGTAGACTCTTTATTGGGGGCGATTATAGCACCCGTGAAGTTGCAGGAAAACGTGTCGCATTAGCCAACCTGTATCTCAACATGTTTGAGAAGTTCATGGACCGCTGCGACTCAGAGCCAAGCGGCAGGCGACTGAAACGTGACGTAGCGGCAAGGGCGGCTCGCATTATTTTTCATCGGCCTTTGCAACAGGGATGGATGACCACTCTGATGCGTCTAGCCATTCTTGAGCCCACCTTCGCACTCCCATTTTTTCCCAACTTGAGCAAAAAATGAACATTCTGCAAGTCAACGCCTTTGATGACTTTGGAGGAGCTGCGAGAATTGCGTGGAACCTGTTTGAAAGTTATCGAGGCCGCGGGCACAGGTCGTGGCTTGCCGTGGGGCACAAGGGATCGAACGATCCCAACGTCTTTCCGATCCCTAACGATGCCAGTAGAGATGCCTGGGCCCGGTTATTCATCCGGATGGGAGATTTTCTTGGTCCGCTGAGAGAGAGGATCAAAGGGGCGGGGTTGCTTCGCAGACTTCTGATGGGTCCAGTGGGCCAGACCCGTAGATGGCATTCGATTAGAGCCGGTAGTGAAGACTTTGATTTTCCTGGGACGGGTAAGCTCTTGGATCTTTTGCCGGCTCGGCCAGATCTACTGCATGGCCACAACCTCCACGGTCGGTATTTCGACCTACGAAGGCTGCCATGGTTCAGCGCTCAATTCCCTGTTTTCTTGACTTTGCACGACGCCTGGCTTCTAGGCGGACACTGCGCCCATTCCTTTGACTGTGAGCGCTGGGAAATGGGATGCGGGCATTGTCCGGACTTGACGATTCCCCCAGCCGTTTCTCGGGATGCTACGGCTGAGAACTGGCAGCGAAAACGCCGGATTTATGCTTTTAGCCGAGTGTATGTGGCCACGCCATCCCGCTGGCTTATGCGTAAGGTGGAGCAATCCATCCTGGCGCCGGCAGTCGTCGATGCCAAGGTCATCCCAAATGGTATAGACCTCTCCGTGTTTTGCCCAGGTGATCGTCATATTGCACGGCAGGCCCTGGGGATACCGGAGGGCGTGCGGCTGCTCCTTTCTACTGCCAAGGGGAAGCGGCGAAATATATGGCAAGATTACGAGGCGATGGAAGATGCCATTGCAAAGGTTTCCGATCGTCTCCCCCAGACGGCAATATGGACTATTGTGCTCGGCCGTGATGAAAGACAGACGCGTGTTGGGCTAGCACAGTTTCACTACCTCCCGCGTGAAAAGCGGCCTGATGCACTCGCACTTTATTACCAGGCGGCCGACATTTACATGCACCCTTCCCGAACCGACACATTCCCGTCTGCGGTTCTGGAAGCCCTTGGTTGCGGTATCCCGGTTTTGGCTACTGCTGTCGGGGGCATTCCAGAACAGGTGAAAGGATGCAGTGCCGTATCTCAAAGAGATGAAGATGATGAATTCAACACATTCTCCGTTGATGAGGCCACAGGAGTTTTGGTGCCATCCGGAGAAGGAAGTCACATGGCCGGAGCCCTTGAGTGGCTGCTGGAAGACAACACTTCACGGCATCGCATGGGTGAAAATGCAGCTCGCGATGCTCGTAGGCGTTTTGATCTCAACAGACAGGTGGACACGTATCTACAGTGGTATGAAGAAATCGTTGAGGCACACAGCCCCAAATCCTCGGTCCTTACCCAGACAACCTTATTGGAGACTCCCGGTTCGACGCCATAATTTCAACCCGGAAGGGTTTAGTAGGCGAAAAAGATCTTTTCAAAGGTCTGTCACAGACTCGCAGACAATGAGATACAATGGTGTGCAGTCGAACTCCAAATGACCTCCCAGTGCCTCCGCACGGTAAGACTTGCTGGCCATGGACAAAGGACAGCCCCCGAGTTCCCGAGACCATGCCCAACGGGCGCCCTTGGCCGAAGATTAGTGTGGTTACGCCATCGTACAACCAAGGAGAGTTTATCGAGGAGGCCATTAGGTCCGTGTTGTTACAAGCGTACCCGAATCTGGAGTATATCATCATTGACGGCGGCAGCACAGACAACACGGTCGAAATCGTCCGGAGGTACGAATGCTGGCTGAGCCATTGGGTAAGTGAAAAGGACAGGGGTCAGGCTCACGCCGTGAACAAGGGCTGGACATGGAGTTCCGGCCAAATTCTGGGGTGGCTCAATTCAGATGATGTTTACGCGCCAAAGGCGCTTTTTGCGGTGGCCGAAGCGTGGCATGAGGCAGGCAAATCAAGCATGGTGTACGGAGATGCCCTTTCAACAAACGTCTTTCTGCGGCCCCACTCAAAGAAGAGTATGAACGGGTATTCTTTGAAAACCATGCTCCTTGGGAAGTCTATGCCCCAACCCGCAGTTTTTCTATCCAAGGACTTTTTTTCTGAAATCGGGCCCCTGGATGAGACCCTTTACTACGCGCTTGATTTTGAGTTTTTCCTTCGTGCCTGGTTACACCCCAGTGCGGATTCGTTCTGTTACGTCCCGCGAGTATTGGCGTATTCACGCAGATATGGCGAGACCAAGTGCCAAACCGGCGGCACTGGCCATGCCAAAGAGAATGTCGAGGTATTGAGAAGGATTTGGACAGACGGCATGCAGCCCTATCATGTCTCCAGAAACTGGCGTATGGCGTTTTCTATGGCACTTGCCCGCCAGGTTGTGAGGTACTTAGACAGCGGCAATTTTTCTGAAGCGCTCAGCGTATTTCGGGAGGCGTTTACGTGGTCCCCCTGGATGGTCGCGAACATGGCGAAGCCCCTGGGATACTTTGTCCTTGGAAAGCTTCGGTCCCAGCCTTCTCGATGGGCAGTAACGGAAAGCACAGGGGATCTCTAATTTCCCAGAATATCGTAACTCTAGATTCTTTCCCGAGTTCTCTCGTCGTTTCTTTCATGTGTGCCACTCCTCGGTGATACCCAATGCAATTAAAGATTGCCTATATGACTAACAATGGGAAGATCCCATCCCGCAAAGCCGACGGCGTGGCGGTAATGAACACTTGCAGTCAATTGGCTCGTCATGGCTTTGATGTCGAACTTGTAGTGCCGAGAGGACAGGTCCCCTCCTGTGAGACATCATTGCAGGGAAGGACGATTTGGGACTTTTACCAGGTTCCGGAGAGTTTCAAGATAACTTACTTTCCTTGTCCTTACTTCTGTTCTTTGCTCGGACACGCCGGATATGGCATGCTGGCAGTATCTTATGCAGCGCTTAAGGGCAAATCGTTGATCTATTCGAGACACATTGAACTGGCTTATCTGGCTGCATTATACGGGAGAATATCCATTTTCGAATCTCACAATTATCTTAAAGTCAGCCAACACTCCCTTCTGCCCCACTGGATAAGAATGTTGAGAAACCGCGCGCGAAGGGTCGCTATGGTGGTAACAACCCAGGCCGGAGCAAAAGCCTATGAGGACCGGGGGGTACCACGGGAACGCATACTAATCGCCCCGAATGGTGTTGATGTCAGGCGGTTTGTACTGACCGAATCAAGAGATGTGATTAGGAGATCGCTTAGGCTTCCGAAGGTAAAGACGATAGTCGGATTTAGCGGGCATCTGTATGAGGGAAGAGGTATTGAAGAATTGCTGGAATGTGCCAAGTTGTTGGATAGCCTCTTTTTCCTCATCGTAGGTGGTGAATCCGATGATATTCAAAGATGTGATGCTCTAGTTCAAGATCTGGGTTTGTCCAATGTTAGATTTGCTGGCTTTGTTTCCCAGTCGGAATTGCCGGGTTACGTTGCGGCGTCTGACATTCTCGTCATGCCCTATAGCGAAGCCACTCCAAGCCATAATTACATGTCACCCATGAAGATGTTTGACTACCTGGCAAGTGGACGTCCAATAGTGGCTACAGATTTTCCAGTAGTCAGGGAAATCCTTCAGGATAGGCGAAACGCCGTCCTTGTTCCGCCGGGTAGCGGTAAAGCCTTGGCTGGTGGCATTGAGTGGTTGCTTCAGCATCCAGACTCAGCGAAAAATATTGGAGAACAGGCCAGACGAGATGCAGAAGGCTACTCCTGGGAGAACCGGGTTCGGCGAATCGTGACGTGGATGAGGGAAATGTTTTTTGAACATGCAGCACAATGCGGCGCGTCCTGACGAGATGATTGAGCCTCTCAAGCTATGCAAGTCCTTTTTCTTGACCCTTTCGCAAGAAGAAATAACGTATTGCCACTGGAAGAGCAATTGTCGTCTCACCAAGGCCTTGGCGGGAGAGACAGACCTTGACCTGTTGATTCATGGGGATGAAAAGTCCAGGTTTGAGCAGGCCCTTGAGATGTTTTCTTTCAAGAGGGTTATTTCTCCGCCGGAAAAGCAATATCCAGGCACCGAGGACTATCTGGGCTTCGATTATGATACTGGAAAACTGCTTCATTTGCACGTTCACTACAAAGTTGTCTTGGGCAGAAGGCACGTAAAGGAGTATCATTTGCCAATTGAAGGCGTAATTTTTGACAATCTTAGGGTCCTCCGGGACGTCAACGTGCCTTGTGCAGAGATAGAACTGCTTTTGCTCAGCATACGGGCAAACATGAAACTTGGCCTTACGTCAGTTTTTAGGGGGCTGATCAAACCAGGTATTGACGTTTATCCTGAAAACGTCATGGCTGAGTTCAGGTTTTTGTTGAAGCATTATGACGAGAGGAGATTTTTCGATTTTTTGTCGGTGACTCACCTTCCCCTGTCCCAATCCATATTAGCGTCCTACCTCAATAGACTAAGAAGGGGGCACCCTACGATAGGAACTGTCATGAAGGTAAGGACCCACATCCTCAAAGGGCTTAAGTCGTATCGGGAGTCTTCTACTATTTTGGTTTTCCCAAGGAGATTTGTCGCCGGTTTACGAGCCTTCCCGCTGGTCAGAAGACGTTTCCCGCCAAGGAAGAAGACAGTGGCAGGGGGAGGGAAAATATTCGTTCTTGTTGGAGCAGACGGGTCCGGAAAATCGACCTTGACAAAGGATTTAAGTGAATGGCTGTCCTGGAAACTTGCTGTGAAGACTTCCTATTTTGGGATACCGAAAACGATCGGTGTCCGGCTTGTTGTCTTGGTCGCTAATTTTTTTAGACTGCTGAAAAAGCTATGTCCCATCGAAATGTTGATCCGTCCACTCGACTTGGTGGCGAAAGAGGCAAGCGCCAGGCGCTGGGTTTTCATTGCCAGGAAACGCTTGAGCGTATTCGCAGCATCTCGGCAGTTTGCCTCTATAGGCAGGATAGTGGTTGCAGATCGTTATCCCCTCCCCGCATTCCATGAGATGGAAGAGCCGATGGATGGGCCCAGAATAAAAGGAGAGCTTCGTGGGCAGACCAGCAGACTATCTGAACAGGAAGAGAGCTATTACTCCAAGATTCAATTGCCAAGCAAGGTGTTTGTTTTGCAAACCAGGGTTGACAAACTTCGTGAACGAAAGGGAGATGTGGAACTGAGAGTTCATGAAGCCAAGGCAAGGGCAGTCGATGCACTTGAGGATTCACACGTCATTGATGTGATAGATGGAAATCTGCCTTATTCAGATGTTTTGTTAGACATAAAGAGAAGAATCTGGGAATCGTTATAATGTTTCACGTAGAATTTTTCGGTATGCCCGGTGCAGGCAAGACGACCCTCAAGAATGGTATGATAAAGAGGCTCAGGCTGAAGGGCCAGAGGTGTTTGGATGTTGAGGATGCTCTCTTGTCTTCACTCAAGAAAAGCAGAGATGATATCATTACCCACTTTGTGTTCCGAATTCTTCCAGATAATGTGGGAGCAAAATTCCTGAACTCCCTTTTTATCAGGTCAAGATGTAGATTTGTCGCCCAAAACCGTTTTCTGTCATATAAAGGCACATCCCTTGAGGTCATACTGAAATCCGAGCCCTTTCGACTAATGTCAGCCGAAGCACGTGAGCTTGCTCTTTCAAGATTTCTGCGGACAGCCATAGACTACCAGACGATTAAAGAATACATTGAAGAAGCCGCTGTGGTTCCCTTTGATGAAGGATTCTTCCAGAGAGGAACCAGCTTGTTCGTTTCGGCTTCACCACACAGGAAGGCCCTTGCTGCTGAGTCTGTGTCTCCTTACTTCAACGCTGTGCCGTCGCCGGACCTTCTGATACTTGTGGAAGCGGATCATGGAGAATGTTTGAAAAGGATAGAAGCGCGAGGCCAACCAGGCCGGTTGAATCAAACGAAATGTTCATCAGCAACCTGGTTCCTCGCAGGCTGTCAGGAGTATGTTAGTCACGCATTGGAATGGGCAAAAGAGAGTGGGAGACCTCTCTTGAGAGTTGAAAACAACGGTTTGCCCCGGGAGGTTGCTACAGTGTTGTCTGACAAGGTATTTGACAAGTTGACGCCTGAATAGATGGAGCGCCCTCTTCCCTTTCAAGAAGAGAGATGTCATGGCATATTCAAGGAAAAAACCCCACGTTTTGGTAGTGATGATGCAGCACAGTGGAGGAGGGGCGGAAAGACAGAGTATTCTCGTTGCCGAGGCAGTGAAGGAGGCCTTTGAGGTTACTATGGCAGTTGCAAAGCCGGTCCCTGATGCCTGGCGGATGTCAATGGAGGCCAAAGGCTTTAGTGTTACTGTTTTGCAAGACAAAGACACATTTCTGCAAAGAAGACTGCGCCATCGTCGGCTTGTCGAGCTTTGTGCAACATTAGAGCCTGATCTGGTCTATTCAAGATGGATCAAACTGAATGTTGGCCTAGCCAAAGCGAAAGACAGAGGTGACTTGAAATGCGGGGTCATCATTCAGGTGGCTAATACGTTATCGAAGTTGCTGGATAGCACTAGGCTTAGCAACCTACTGTTTAAAAAGAGTATTTGCTCGTATTACCCAAAGGCAGATTTGATTTTGTGCAATGGGAATCTGGCTCGGATAGACCTCATTAATGAATTCGGGTTAGGTCCGGAGAAATGCCTTTATCTGCCCAATCTTCTGGAAGTGGGTCGAGTCCACTGTGGCATTCGTGAACATGGGCGGTCAAGGCAAGATGATCACCTTCGAATAGTGAGTGTAGGCCGGCTGATCGCTCAAAAGGATTACACAACTCTGCTCAGGGCCGTAGCAAAGATATCCGGAGATGTTCCGCTTAGCGTGGAGATTTTCGGGAATGGTCCTTACAAAAGGAAGATTGAAAGAGATATTGTGAAGTACAGGCTTGGTGACGTAGTGATGCTAAAAGGACCTGTTTCTAATCCGGAAACTTTCTTTCCCGATTTTGATCTTTTAGTTTCGTCTTCATTGTACGAAGGTATGTCTAACGTCATGCTTGAGGCAATGGCAGAGGGTTTACCGGTCGTGGTTAGCGAGGTTTCTGGTTCCCGAGATGTTCTAACAAATTCATCACAAGGGGTTGTTTTCCCACCTGGAGACGCGGATAAGCTTGGCAGCATATTAAAATCTCTAGCCCTCGATCGGGAACGGTTGATTATGCTCTCAAGGGAAGGCAGCAGACGAGCGGCAGACTTTGTCGTTCCCAAACTGAGGAAAAAGTATGAGGAGGTTTTCCTAAGTGTGCTTTCAAAGGATTGGACTGACACAACATGAAAAACGCGATTCTCACTTGTACCGATCAAAGGGCTGAGAGGGTCTCCTCCCACGATTGAGCTATTTTGGTTATATCATGCTTCTGAATGAAATATTTAAGGCAATTATGCTTAAACACATTGTACAGATCATCATTGGAAACCAATAAATGGAGATTCGTCTTTAGCCTGGCATAATGGCCGTCGCAAGCCGCTCCAAGTCTGTTGTTTCTGATAAAGCCGTCCGGGTCAACCTGTAATGACAATATTGGTACACCCATTCGTGCTGCCTGAATAAAGGTATTAGGGAAGCCCTCCTTTGATGACGTGTTCACAAGGAGATACGATTTCTCAAAAAGGTTATCAATTTTCTCAAAAGGGAGTTTTTCCACAAAATGTAAATTCGACATTCTCCGAGTTTGATTTTCTATCCTTTGCCAAAACCCCAGGGCCTTGGGAGATTTGGGCATTACCATGAAAAATCTTTCCCTCGGGAAATCCACCGCTAGCTTAAGAAAAATCTCAGGCTGTTTCCATGTTTCACCCCTGGCGACCCACAATATATAGCGTCCCCGAGCGGCATTTTGTATTCTCCTAGCAGGATATCCCGGAGGTATCATTTGACACCTCTTGGCCACAAAGCTCTTCTTGACGATCTGCAATTGTTCTGAGCTTTGAGCGACAACGAAGTCTGTCATCTTAAAGCCGGCGCTGAATAAGCGACCCTTAAGCCCTTGGTCCCTGACAAAGGTTCCGTCAATATCTCTCGAGTGGGCTATGCTGAAGATGAACCTTTTCTTCAATAACTTGCAGAATGCGGCAATGAAGGCGGTATCAACGCCTGCGGAACGCTGTATGACAATATCCGGACGAAGTTTCAGTAGGTCGGTCCAGACCTTGAGAGGTTGTTTAAACAGAGAAAAGAAATTCAACCTCAATTGATACGTTTTTCGGACATTCACTCCATGAATTGTCGCGTCCCTTTGCCCAAAGTCCCCTACCAGAAAAAACACGGAAAAACGGTCGTCCTTGGCCAATTCTTTGGCCAAAAGGAAAAGTTGAACTTCAGCCCCTCCGAAGACGTGATCAATATCTTTGTAAAAAAGCGGAGCAGCGGATGGTGAGAAAAAGCAAACCCTTTTTTTGTAATTCGTCATCTGTATGTCCGAGGCCTCCGCAGAATGAGGAGCTTTCTTAGTTTTTGAGAAATAGACTGCTAGCTGGCATGTTAATCATATTGACAATGGCGATCACTGCTCGGGGTCTGCATTTCACCAAATCTGCACCGCACTTGCAGCTTGTGCCAAAAAACACATCGTTTATTCATAATGTTATCAACGGCTATTCTCTGAAGACGAAAATTGTATGGTCATACAAGGCTCTCATTTTGTCCAAACTGCAAGAAAGATTTCCTCCCAGATGGTATTTCAATTTTTCTCGATAACTACGAAAAGACGAAAAGCAATGAATCTGTCCAGGGGACGCAATAGCTTCTCCAGATACTGAAGGACTGGCCAAAGGAATAATGGGCATAGACTAGGATTATGGAATCCACCGCTTAAAGGATAAATGACAAAATCCGTCTTTTTTTCGCGGATGATTTTGAGACGAGGGAAATCCTTAATAAACCGTTCTCTATATTTCTTGAATATCAGTGTGGGTATAGCCTGGTTGCCATGAAACGGGTCCTTTTCTCTCTCCGGACGACTCATTTTGAATGGGTCAATCTGCCAAACCATGCCTTCGGTGTGGAGGAACTTATAGACAAAAAAAGAGGTCCAAGAGATATAGGGCTCCATCGCAATAATCCTCCCTTTTTTTGTCAGTACCCTTTCTGCTTCAGAAAAAAAACGAGCCGGTTCCGTAAGGTGGTGAATCACATCGAAAAGGACTATGTTATGCAGGCTCTCATCTTTAAAGGGAAGAACATGGGCGTCCAGTACGGCATCCAGCCATGGAGCAAAGAGAATATCGGAACTAATTGTATCAGGGAAAAACTCTCCTAAATTCCCGCTGCCTCCCCCCAACTCAAGACTATTTCCGGGCCTTAGAGCATTTACAATGAGACGATACCATGTATGGTACAGCCTTTCTAAGATTTTTTTGGATCTCCATATCCGCCGCCGCTCAGCTAAAATATCAAGCGACGCTCGAGCTGTTGTTACACCCAAATGTGAAGATCCAAAATTCAAATGCAACCCGGTTTTCTAAATGGCTTTGATCTTTCGATAAGCGAATATAGTCATTTTCAGCAGAAGCCACCCATGTCGGAATCGGCTGATATTGGTGCTGCCATAGGTCCTTTCACGATATCGTATGGGGACTTCCACCACCTTGAGATTCTGTTTCACTGCCCCGAAAATCAGATCAAAGTCACCAAAAGGATCAAAGTCTCCAAAATAGCTCCTGTTGGCCCGAATCTTCTCATAATCTTCTCGAAAAAGAGCCTTTGTTCCACATAGAGTATCCTTGAATCTCTGGTTCAGGATCCAGGTGAACATTATGGAAAAGAATTTATTCCCAAGAAAATTCAGGAATCTCATGGCCTGCTTTTCCATGGGGTATATGAGTCGGCAGCCATTGATGAACTCCCCGTGATTTTCCACAAGGGCCCTGTAGAACTTGGGCAGGTCTTCAGGGCGAACACTGAGATCAGCATCGAGTATCATCAGAATATCGCCTTTATCGGAGTTGAATCCTTTTCTTACCGCGTCTCCCTTCCCCTCACCGTCCTGCACCATGAATTTGATATCCTTATGGGGTTGTTCCTTAATAACCCTCTCCACCTCTTCCTGGGTACCATCCGTAGAACGCCCATCAACAAAGATTATCTCCTGATGTTTACAAAATGCAGGGATTCGTTCCACTGCCGCCCTAATATTACCCTTCTCGTTTCGACAGGGTATCACGATCGTTGTGGAGAGGTCTTGTTTCTCTGTTTGACCCACCGGTCGGGCGACTATATAGCGGCACAGACATAGCTTTCTCAAGCCTGGAAGAGAAGCAAGATATCGGTTAACAAAATCACTGAACCACGGGATTCTCTTTGGAACAAGCAAACGGCATTCGGATTTTACCACCTGAAATTGTGCCAACGACAACAAGTTGCATATATCCTCGGAAGATAGCCAGTTCTGGTATTGCTGGGGCATCTTCAACCCCAAAGCCTCTCCTATGTTAAGAATCGGTTCCCAAAGAAAATTGTAATAGGATACGATGACGCGGCTACTTGGACGGCAAAAGGTGTGAAGCCCTCTGAAGGTTGCCTCGATATCCATGAGATGCCCCACAATGTCAGGCATTATCAATATATCAAAAGTCTCTCCCCAGCCTTCTACTTGTTCCATATCAGCTAAGCGAAATTCTAATTCGGGATATCGCTCCTTTGCTATTCTCAGCATTTCTGAACTGAAATCTATTCCAACTCCACGTTTCGGCTTCAAGGCAGCCAAAAGATGTCCAGTGCCACAGCCAAGCTCCAGTATTGAAAGGCCTTCCGGAACCAGAAATCGGAAATACCTCTCTTGGTTATCATAATAGTATCTATTCCGCTCTTTCCAGTATTGACATTTCTCTGCCAGGGCATCAAAGCGTTTCCTAATTTCCTCTTTCCTTTTATCCTCCACTCTTTAAGCTCCCCTGACTTGTCCCTTCGGCCTTTCCCACTGCCTCTTTCCTGCCACTTCTCACCTAACTCTTATCACTCATAAGTTTCAGACGTTCATGTGCTCAGCAAGTGCTTATAGAGACAGTAGTATCTCTCCGCACAATTTTTCCACGTTAAACCCCTTGCCCTGATCAATTCCTTTCCTGCCTTTCCCATCTTTTTTCTGATTTCCTCAGAAGAAAACAACTCTAGGATTTTGCTTGCCAAGGCTTCCGGATTTTCAACCGGTACGAGAAATCCGTTTGCTCCATCCTGTAGAAGCTCTCGGATGCCGGCAATATCGGTCGCAACCACTGGGAGCTGGCTTTGAAATGCCTCCAACAGCACGTTCGGCCTTCCCTCAAAAAGACTTGGCAGGACGAAGACATCAGCGCATGCGAGCCAATAGGGGATGGTATGAGTCTGTTGGTAGCCATAAAAGATAATTCTTTTCTCCAAGTCTAGTCTTGTTGCCATGTTTTCTAAGTGCTTTCGATCATCTCCGTCGCCTATTATGAATAGCCTTGCCTCCGGGTACTCCTTAACGACGAGGCTCCAGGCCTGCACAAGCCACCGAACCCCCTTAAGTTCTGTCAGACTACCCACATAGATTGCCTTGAGTCCGTCTTGGGGTACGCCATACCGGAGTTTGTGTCCTTCCAGATGCTCCATGTCGATTCTTACCTTGGATACCCCGTTGGGAATTAAAAACACCTTTTCAGGTCTGACAACGGGCTCATCTTTTAGAAAATGAGCGAATTCGTCGCTCACCGTGGTAAAGAGATCAACGCGTGGGAAGAATATCCGTGATAAGATATGAAAGGCGCCTCGTTTCTTCTCGTAAAGATTGATATCTTTCCCTCTAACCGTTAAAATGAGAGGCTTTCGCAGGAGCAGCTTGATAAATGTACACATGTAGCCAGTCGGGATCCAATTCGCGTGAATAAGATCGCATCTTCTTGCTGCAGACAGCACGTTTGTGAAAAACGTAAAGAGAAAAAAAGGTAGAATAAGAACAAGCCATGGTCTTTTCCTAATATTTGCCAGGATGCCTCCATAGCCGTAAGCAATGCCTTGATGACTTTTCATAAAGTAATTGAAGCGCCTTATTTCAACGTTCCCATGACGTTCATCTCTCTTCGATTGCGCATCGTTGGGAGCCACGATCATCACTTCAACATCGAACTTTCCCAATTCTTTGCAGATCTGATACAAGAAAGCGCCCGCAAAATCGCCTTCATATCTGGGATATGATGTTGTTACCATGCAAACCTTCATGAACTACCTTTATCTGAGTCGTCTCTTCCCCATTTAAGATTGGGATTTCAAAAAATACTGCTGTAGGCAAGATACAAGATATAGACAAACGGACACATGGTCTATTTGAGATTTTTATTGTATTCCATATCAAACCACATGGCAAAGAAAAGGGATTGCAGGCCGGATATGAACAAAAACGAAGCAAAGAGAGCGCTCGTTGCAGCAACCGGAGTCCCGGTAGCCCTCAGGATCAACAGGTAAAGCCCGAGAAGTGTGCCGGCCGGCGTGAGAGACAGGCCCAGAAAGTAGAAGAAAACCAATGGATGAAAATCTCTGATGATATACTTGTATGTGAGTCTCTTAAAGAACCCTTGAAGGAGAAGCAGTGTAATGAAAGGCCCATCCTTCCATATGCGGATTCCGGATTCTTCACCGATATCATAAACGGGCTTTACCTCTACGTCTCTTACCCTCATGTTCTCAATATTGAGTTTAACAAGCATATCGTTTGGCATGCCATAACGCTTGTGAATGGAATTAAGGGGGATATGCTGCAAAGCCGTTCCGGAAATGGCTGTGTAGCCACATTGGGAATCAGCAACCTGCCAATATCCCGAGGCTACTTTTGTGAGGAGAGACAAAAATGCGTTTCCAATGTATCGAACTTTGGGGATCATGCTCCACGCTTCGCCAGTGAAGAGACGGTTCCCCTTTGCATAATCCACTTCGTTACGGCAGACCGGCTCAATAAGGTCAAGGAGGTCATCTGGGTCCATCTGGGCATCACCGGCCATCACCGCCGTTACGTCGACTGCCATGGCCAAGGCCTTCTTATAACCGCTGACAATAGCCCCTCCCACGCCTTGGTTAGAGAGGTGAACAACTAACTCTATCCTGGAATCTGATTCAATGAGGTCTTTTACAATGCCGGCAGTCCGGTCCGTGCTTGCGTCATCCACCACAATAATGGTGTCCACAAACGCGGGAACAGCCGAGATAGCCTTTGCAATCAGCTCTGCTTCGTTGTAGGCAGGTACGACGACCGCTACAGTCTTGTTCAAATGCATAGTTGCTCTAACGTGTTTTGCAGATTTTACCCAGTTTGCATTCATCCAAACGTGAGCGGAATATAGTTCCAATTGTCACTTATAGCAAGTCATGTGCCAATTCTATTGCGAATCAGACCGGGCAGCTTCCTGGAGGTACTGAACTCCCATGCCAGGACTCTGTACCCAGTAGTTAATCAGAAGAGAGTAGTTCAGGTCAGCACGCGATTCCCTTTCAAGCGGTTTATAGGTTATGATGAAATTGTAGATGACCAGGCAGTTTATGGAAACGAGGACACACATCAGTCCGCAAAAGATAATGTTGAGAATCCGTTTCCTGTTAATCCCTTTCAGGAGTTTCATCTCACGGATTGCACAATAGGGGGCCAGCAATGTGATTGGCCAGAGGTTCCAAACATGGCGAATCTGCATTCCGATCCATTGTGCGGAAATGCGATACACAGCAAAGAACATAAAGAAAAACGAGGTGAAGACAAGCATCTGGTGCAATATCTGTTCGCGGGGTGGTCTTCTAAAGCCAAGGAACGCTGTTCGAATCCCCATCAACACGTTGAAAAAAACCCAAAGCACAAAAAGTTGCAGGGAGACAAAAGGCAAGGTTAGTTGCTGCCAACAGAGATCCGCGAGGAAACTGCCGGGGAGTATCTCCAACATAGCGTGTATAATTGTGCTAAAGGAGCGGGGCGAGGGCTGGATCCACGCGGGCGTGAGTATTTTAAGGAGGGCTTCCCCAGTCGGACTCCCATACCATATCATTTGAGAAACGAAAAAAGGCCCGCTAAGCAAAAATATGGGCAAAAGAACGGCTGGTAAGATCCTTAGATAAGCCCGGCCTCGATGCCTGTCAAGAATGGAGTCTAATATGATAACGACAAAGAGTGCACTAGCCGTGAGTAATATAGTCATCTTGGTAAGGCACCCCAGGGCGAAGAAGGTTCCGACAACAAGCCCCTGTTTATGGGAAGGCCTGTCGTCCTGAATGCAGTTGAGAACAGTAAGAATGAGAGCTAGACTCAGCACGTAGACAAGGCCGTCATTTGAAACGACAGAGAGTATCTGAAGATTGTTCGGCCAAAGCGCCGCCACAAGGAGAATAATGCTTGCCGCTTGCGGGCTTTCCGGCATGAGCAGGCGCAGGATTTGGGCGAAGAGGAGAAATGCAGCGATTCCAAAGATGATTGACAGGGCGCGAAAAAGGCGAAGCGTTCGGCGAGGAGGATCAAAGGGGAAAATCTCGCCCGGATCATCATGAGCCAGAAAAGGGAACCTGGGATTCTTGTCAGGATTGACGGCCAAATGATCGGGGAAAACCACCGGGAACATCCTGGCAACCAGGGCTGATAGATGATAATAGAGCGGTGGCTGGTAGACCTCGATGCCATATCGGCGAGGGTCAGACCGGTCAATGGGATGGATTTTCTCTCCGTTGTACACTGTTTCGATGTATCGAAGGTGTTCTGGTTCGTCAGCCCCTTCAAAGGCAGGCATGAGCATAGCATACGAGACAAGGAAAAGGACGTGCAGGGCGAGCAGGAAAGAGAACGAGCCTATCGGTTTGATCTGAATCCGCGGCGCCATCTATTGATCTCCCTGCCACACAGTCATGTCATCGAGATTCTTGCTGCTTGCTTAGAGCAATTGCAAGGTTGTTTTGTGCTTCTGCAAAATCGGGCTTGATCCGGACCGCCTCTGTAAAATGCGCGATGGCTTGATCAAGTTTCCGCTTTCTTGCCAAAGCGATTCCAAGATTGTTGTGCGCGATCGCAAACCCGGTATTGATCCGGAGCGCCTGTGAAAAGTGGACGATGGCTTCATCAAGCCTCTCCTGCCGGGCCAGAGCGCTTCCCAGGTTATAGTGCATCCCGGCATGATCGGGTTTGATACTTAGCGCCTCTGTAAAATGCGCGATAGCTTTGTCAAGGTTTCCCTTTGCGGCCAATGCATTGCCGATGTTGTTGTGTATTTCTGCATCATGCGGTTTGATCCGGAGCGCCTGTGAAAAGTGGACGATGGCTTCATCAAACCTCCCCTGCCGGGCCAGGGCATTTCCCAGGTTGCTGTGAACAAGATGATTGTCAGCCGCTACATTGAGCGTGTGTTCAAAGAGCGTGATGCTGTTGTGCCAGCGCTGCACCTGCAGCCGTGTGCACACAATGAGGGTGGAAAGCAATATTCCCGCCAATACGACAACCAGGATGCCTGGCAACCTGCACTTTGCCACTAACTCGTTAAGCCCCCAGGCAATAATCAGAAAGAGCCCGATGAGTGGCACATACGTCCACCGGTCTGCCATGGCCTGTGATCCAGCCTGTATCAACCCGATAACGGGCACAAGAGTTCCAAGATACCACAGCCACCCGACAATGAGATAAGGCCGTTTTTGCGCTGCCCTTACCGCGACAAGCGATACGCACACCAGCAATAAGCCTGCCCCGACTGCCTGCCAGACCGGCACGCCTGCAGGGTGTGGATAAAATACGGCCATGTTGTGAGGCCAGATCATCTTTCCGATGTAGCCTGCATAGCATACCAGAGCATTGGCGATGCGGGCCTGCAATGGGACGGATTCCAGGGGCACAACCGCTCCAAGGCGTTGGTGGGCCGTAAGAGTCAAGAGACACGAAATTCCTGCAAGGGCAATCAACGGGGTCTTTCCCAGGATCAAACGAACAAGGTGCGACCTTTGATGGTTGAACCCCGTGGATTTGCGCGGTTGCTCGGCATGGCCGGGCCGAAAGCGGCCCAGTGGCCAGTAGTCAAGCAAGAGCAGTACAAACGGCAGTGTCACAAGCGTTGGTTTTGCCATGAGGCCGAGGGCAAAGACAAGAAGGCATAACAGGTATCTGCCTGTGCCAGGAGATTCCGTGTAACGGATGTAAAACCCAATTGTCAGCATCCAGAAAAGGGTGGCAAGAACATCCTTGCGTTCAGACACCCACGCAACGGATTCTACGTGCAAGGGGTGCAGCGCAAACAGTGCCGCAACAAAGGCGCTTCGCCAGAGCGCGCCTGTCATACGTGTGAGAATCAGAAAAAGCAACAGCGTATTTGCTATGTGAAGCAGCAGGTTCGTCAGGTGATACCCGCACGGGTTCAGCCCGTAGAGATATCCGTCCAACATGAGTGACAGCCATGTCAATGGAATCCAAAAGCCAGCCTCCGTATTAGTGACAGCCCAGACAGCGCCTTTGCTCGTCAGCCCTGCCTGCACATGACGATTCTGTGTAACGTATACGTCGTCATCAAAGTTGATGAATCCATGATCGAGCACCTGCCAGAAGACGGCTGCGGTTGTGACGGCCAGAAACAGGACGGCTATGACGGATAGATGACGACGATTAATGCTGATAGTTCCCATTGTGATGGAATCTTTCCCGGGGCTTGATCATCATTTGGGCCAGTTTATGCTTTAGATCTCACACGGCTTTTTTGCCATTCTCCAGCCCGTCTCTTTGTTTCCAGGTATTGTGCATCTCCCTGTACTTGGTCTCTTTCTCAATGTTTTTCTGCTGGCTGAACATCTTTACCAGGTTAAGCAGCGGATACTCAAAGTCCGGCCTAAATTCCAAGGCCTTCAGGAACGACCTCTCAGCCTCCGGGATTTTACCCTTGTACCAATATACAACCCCAAGCTTATTATACGGATCAGCATAGTTCAATTGCGCTAACGGGGTGAAGGTTATCCAGAAAAGAAGCGCAATCAGAATACCGCTCAGAACAAGAGGCTTGGCCGCTCTCTCCTTGCACCACCCGATTACGGCAAGAACGCCGACTGCGGCAAGAATAATGAATATCGGAATGGCGGGTATTCGCAGCCGGGATATAACAAAAATGATCAATACAGACAGAAAAGAGGTCAAGAAAAAGAGGTGCAACACCATTAATTCCCGGCTCTTTCGCAGGGTAACGGCAAACCCCAACACGGACAAAGGGAAAACAAGACCAAAGGTCAAGACCGGATGCTTCAGCACTGCAGAATAGTTCCGGTTGAAGTAGTAGTTGAAATAGGTGGGCATTTCCACGTCATTGAAGAAGAACTGCGTCTTTTTCAGCATTAGCTTCAGCTCTTCATGCGGATTTTCAATGATGAACCTGAGTCCCTTTTTATACCAATAGCCTGACACTTCTTTTGAAGAGAGCGGCCTTTTAAGATCTGCTTCAGCCTTTTCTTTATATTTCAGCAAGATAGCCCCAGTGAACCTCAACTCTTCGTTAAAGGTAGGGCTTGCCCCCTTGTGATGTCCAAAATAGAAGTTATGACCTCCGGACGGGTTGAGGAGAAGAACTTCTCCTGATACCGCATAGTTTCTGGCCATAAACAGGCCGGGCATTATGAATACCCCAATGCAAAACCACGCATAGGATCGGACACGGTGTGCGACCTTCAATCCGTTCTTGCCAAAAAGAAAGTAGAGCGCAAGCAGGGCCGGAAATAGAACCATATTTGGCCTTCCCATGATAGCAGCCCCCACGAAAAAACCGGCAAGACACATCTTTTTCGCCCCGGCTTGCTCGTCTCTCATGATGATAAGAATGGAAACAAGACAGAAGAAAACAACCCATGAAAGGACTATGATTTCTGCGTCATAAAATATGAAGGGCCCATACAGGGTGGCTATCCCTCCTGAAACAAGGGCGGCTGTTTTTCCGAAATAGTGTCTGGCAATTAGGGCAATCAAGCAGCAATTGATGCTGCCGATAAGAATCTGAACAAGGCGCACTGCATAGAAATCGATGCCGAATGTTTTGAACATCCCTGCCAGGATATAGGAGTAGATCGGGCTGTTGTCGAAGAATATCTCCGTTCCTCCCAGGATATCTTCGTCAAGGATCTTAAATGCCGTCTTGACATAAGCCGCGTGACCGCCCAGAGGAATGTCAAAAGATGGGTAGGATGTGTAGCTGTTCAGGTGGATGAGACGAATGGCAAAGGCCACAGCAAAAACGAGGAAGAGATAGAGGGTGTTCCTTCTATCCGATGATTCTTGCACTGTCTCGGACTGGTTCCTCATGTTCCAACCATCAACGGCAGCGAGCGTAACCATTCTTAACATTGTAGCAGCGTATTTGTAGGATCTCTGTAAGTGTTTTGATGCAAGCTGGCCCTATTCGAACCTTTGAGTCGAAAGAGTGATACCAATCTACGGGTATTTCGCCGATCCTATAACCGAGTTTTTGGGCAACAAAAATGATTTCGGCATCATATCCCCATCTTTCAATCTTTGATCGAGAAAAAATGTCTAGAGCAGCGTTCTTTTCAAAGCCCTTTAGTCCGCATGTAACATCTGAGATTCTCAGGCCGAGGCTAAATCGGGTAAACCATCTAAAGACTTCCCCCAAGAATTGTCTTAACGGATCTTCACGGACCTTCATGGATGACTCTGGGAGGTGCCTCGATCCTATGACCACTGAAATTCCACTATCCAGCTTTTTCAAACATGTGCCGATAAAATGCGCCGGCACGGCCAGATCAGCGTCAGTATAGACCATATACTTTCCAGTGGCGTTCAAAATGCCGCGTTTAACTGCATGTCCTTTGCCTTTGTTCTTTTTGCAGTTGAAGGAATTTGCTTGCGGAGTATTGTCGAGAATCTCATCAACAATGGAAGCTGTACTGTCCGTGCTTCCGTCATTAACCAGAATAATTTCATAATCCTTTCTCAACGTGTCCAGGTATGACTTGATAGTTTGAAAATTCTGCCTGAGGCAGCGTTCTTCATTATAAAGGGGCATGACAAGGGACAAATAGGGCATCATCCTATTAAACTCGCTTTTCCCAGCTCCAACCGGGCTTGTTCAAAGAACTGCCATACAAGACTGCATGGTGGGGCCATTTGGAGCTATCCTGTTTTTTTGAGGAAGAGGGTCACGGTGCTCCCGGATTTCAACAATGAGAACAAGCTGGCACTGCAGAAAGCTATGACTGTCAAATGGAGCAAGAGTGAGAGCCCAATGATTTTCCTCAAAGGATTAGAAGTAATGCAATCTTTGTGCCTGCGAGCGCCCTGAATGAGATCAAAAGGAAAGCGCCGGCCGAATCCGAGCATGGCGTACGGATAACAGAGGCTATCGATGACGTTATACTCCTGTGAGAAGTGACGATGGTGAATGACCCGGTAGCCTCTGGTCTGAAAAAAGGCGGCTAGGCGCTTCATGTCAAAGTGGATCACATGACGGGGTAGATCCAGGTGAAGCCAGGACGGACCTGACAGGCGGCTTTGAAGGCTTTCCATATGGGGCGCTGAAATGACCAGGAGCCCTCCAGGGGCAAGGAGGCGATCTGCCATCTCCAGGGCTTTGCCAGGTTCTGGCATGTGCTCCAGAGAATGCCAGAAACAGATGGCCTGATATGGGTCTGACCGGCGTTGAGTCGGTTCCTCCAGTGTGCGGAAGATCTGCTGATTCAGATTCCTGCTTGCCCGGTCGCCCGCCACGGTATCGAGTTCGATGCCGTCAACTCGATATCCCCAGCTCTTCAGAAATTTGAGCATCAGCCCCCTGCCACAGCCCACATCCAGGACACGGCCCTGTGGTATCAACCTCCGCACTGCCCTTGCGCGTAAGTATCGAAAGAACCTGACTATGGCTTCCACCGAACCGACGAATTTTCCCCCTCCTTGGCCGTAGTAGTCCACGTCATAGTATCCGGACAGGGTCTCAGAATCAGGCATGGGATGGATAAAAGATGTCCCACAGTCGGAACATTGATAAAGTGACCAGTCTCCCGGCACAACATGCTGGTAGCCAGGGCGGGGCCGCGTGCTTCTTGATTTACACAACGGACATATAGGGCGCTCGTCATGGGTATCCATTGTCATTATTCAACCTACTGTTCTTTACCGTACAGGATTTGCTCGATGGTAAAGAATTCAAGCTCTAGTCCTTTGAAACCGAATTCGACTGTTCCCTAACCGCCTTGGCGCGATCACCCATACGACGATAGGCAACTGCCAGGTTCTTTCTTAGCTGAACGGAATCCGGTGTTATGCTAAGGCCCTTATTCAGAGCAGAAACGCAATTATCATAATCGCCCATCTCCCCGTATGTCGCACCGATATTTGCCCAGAACTGAGATTCATCCGGCAAGAAAACAATTGCCTTCCTATAATGCTCCAAAGCCTCTGTGTGCTCGCTTAAATGGAAGTACGCCGTTCCAATATTGTTATGCCATTCTCCGCGTTTCTTGCGGTTCATGGATAATGATTTGGCCTGTTCCAGCAATGAAATGGCCGCTTCCGGCCGACCAGTTTCCGTTAACAAGGCGGAGTAGTTGATGTAGTTTCCGGCCTCGCCTGGATAATACTCGATGGCCATCTTGAAATACCTTTCAGCCTGCTGGTAATCCTTGCTATTAAAAAGATTTTCAGCCAGTCCACCGGCGTAGAAATAGTTGTTGAAGTGAAACACCTCCTGTCTGAAAAAGGCGTCTTCGTCATGCCACAGGTATTTATTGAGGACAAAGGAATAAGTTCCCGCATAGACAAGCACAGGGATAAGAATACTTATTGTGAGAAAACGGTTTCTTTTCAATGATCTTCCTATGAACGGCGTCGCGGCAAGGGACAGGAATATCATAGGCAGGTAAAGCCATCTCGTAGATATCAAGGTGACTGCAGAGGTAGGAATAATATTCAAGATCGGCAACAGGGCGACAAGGAAGGAAAAGACCGAAAATGTCAATAACTTGTTTTTCCTCATTTGCCACAAAACAAGGCCCAAAAGGGCCATACCGCAAAAACTGGCTATGGCTTGCCAGTTTAGGTAATCTGCTGGATAGCCAACAATAAAACTGTGAAGCCCGTAAGGGGCGAAAACAAGTTTCAGATTCCAGGCCACAAGATAAGTGGCAAAATAAACCCTCTTCCAAAAGTCTGCCGCGTCCGATGGTGTCAGCCATGCACCTGTTACCATCTTTCTGAGGAGAAAATAAGCAGTTAGAACCAGAATAAATGGAAGGTAGCTAATCAGCTCTTGAGAAATGTCTCGTCTTTTTCCGGACAGAAATCTATTGTAGAAAAAGATACAAGGAAGCACCAACAGACCAAACTCCTTGGAAAGAACAGCCATAGCAAAGAAAAGCACAGATGCTATGAAGCTCAGAGAGATCGCACCTTCCCATCTTTTCAAGTAACAATACACAGACGAAATCACAAAAAGCGTTACAAGTATGTTGTTTCTGGCGGAAATCCATGACACGGATTCGGTGTTGACAGGGTGGATGGCATAAAGAAGAGTCACCCAAAAAGCCGCCTGACGATCATTGACCAGAAACAGCAGGAACCTGAATAAGAGAAAACAGGTCAGAAGGTGGAGAATCAAGTTTGTGGCCCTGAAGCCTTGAGGGGTCATCCCCCACAACCTGCAATCCAGCCAATAAGAAAGGCTTGTTAGCGGTCTGTAGTACCCGGTGTGCGAGTTCCTTGTTCCTTGACTGTCGGTTATTCCATCTTCTCTGGCTAAGTGAGAATAGATAGGCTGTGCCTCCCTGATGTATCTGTTGTTTCTTATCAGAGAGTTGTCATCCAGTATGAAGCTTCCTGTAAAGGTCGGGAGATAGACAACTGAAACAACAAGGCTGATAAGAATATACGGCAAGAAGGCTCGGTTTGTACTAATAGAGGACGTATGGAGATCTTTATTAGTCAATTTCTGCATCGTCAAGGGGTGCAAAGAGGCGACTACAGTACATTCCCCACCGGTGTAACCGAAACGCCATCGAGGTCTTGACGACTCCTATGCCATAAAGGACAGCTTTAGGGAAGCTGATCGAAGAGGAATCCTCCATATAGCGTGTGGGGCAAGTAATCTCCCCAATGTCGAATCCGGCATATATAATCTGCGAAAGCATCTGGTTGTCAAAGACAAAATCATCATCATTGTTTTCCATGGGGAGTGTTTCCAGGAGCTTCCTGGAAAATGCTCTGTATCCCGTGTGATACTCCGACAGCTTGTATTCGATCAAAAAGTTCTGAAGAAGCGTGAGTATGCGGTTGGCTACGTACTTGTACCGTGGCATACCTCCCTTGAGTGCGCCCACACCAAGGATACGCGACCCCAGTACACAATCAAAGAGCCCTTCGGCAATGAGGGACGCCATGGCAGTGATGAGTTTTGGTGTATATTGATAGTCGGGATGGACCATGATGACAATGTCTGCCCCCAGTTTCAGGGCCTCCTTGTAACAGGTCTTTTGATTCCCCCCGTAGCCACGATTTCTGGCATGGACGATGGTATTGATTCCAATAGAGCGGGCAATTTCAGCTGTTCTGTCCCGGCTCTTATCGTCCACAAGAATGACGCTGTCTACGATATCTTTTGGAATTTCCGCATAGGTCCTCCTCAAGGTCTTTTCCGCATTATAGGCGGGCATGACTACTACTATATGTTTTCCTGTGAGCATAAGCGCGCCCCCTCCAGGCAGTTTCCCAGAATTGACAGGATCTCACATATCATGGTTCAACTATTGACGCATTCATGAAAAGTCGATTTTGCTCAAAATCGTTCGCAAAAGTATCATTGCGAGTTTGACACTTGTATTTTGGACAAGATGTCTCTCACCGTGGCCGCCTGGTCATAGTCCGGGTCTGCGGCCAAGGCCTTTTTGAAGTAAAACCCTGCCTGTTGCATATTCTTGAGATGCTTCAGGTAGATCATGCCAAGGTTGTGCATGGCTTCAACATCCTTTTGATCAATTTCCAGAAGACTTTTGTATGTTTGGACTGCCATTTCAAATTGTCCAATCATGCTGTAAGCAGTGGCAAGGTTGAACATGGCTTCCTGATTTTCGCCGTCGATCCCTATGGCTTTCTGGAGCGCCGGGATGGCAAGATCGTAGCGTTTCTGCCTGGCCCATGCAAGGCCCAGGCTGCTGTATGCTCCAGTCGACTTTGGCCTGAGGATAATCGCTTGCTGGAGTGCACTTACCGCACTTTCTGACTTTCCCATGTCCATGTAAAGGAGCCCGAGGTTGTGATACGATGCAGCAAAATTCGGATTGATCCTTATAGCTGCCTGGTAGTGTTTTAGTGCGGCCGCGTGGTTTTCGTCTTTTTTGCTCAAGGTTGCCAGGAGATCATGAGCTATGTAGTTGTTGGGATTCAGTGTCACGGCACGGTTCAGACTCTGTAGCGCCAAATCGTGTTGCCCTGTCTCAAGGTACACCATCCCCATATTCGTATATATTTCAGTGGGATACGGCGGTGTCAAGGTCAAAGCCTTTTGAAAGGCGAAGATTGCGCGGTCGTATGACTTGCCGTGGAGATAGCTGTTCCCAAGGTTGAAATGGGGCCGATAATGGTTTGGGGATTTTCTTGCTGCATCTTCCCAAAATGCGACAGGGTCGTTCCATAGCATGTTCCTCTCATATGTCCAGAACGAAAAGACGACCATTAATACCGTCATAGCCGCAACAACGATTTTGGGTTTGCTGAAACTCATAAATCCCACCCACGCAAGAGGCAGAAAAAACAGCATGGAAGGAAGATACACGCGATGCTCGAACATCGGTTCTATGCTGGCGGCCAAGGATTCTATCGCCATGTTCGCAAAGAACCAGATCACACAGAAGGCCACAAGCCGATGGCGTTTGGCCATAACAATTGCTCCGACCAACAGGGCAAGAAGACCAGCAAAGGAGACAAAGGTCGTAAAAGGACTAAACAGGCTGTGAGACACGGAAACATCGTGATTAAGGTTAAGCCTTGCCGGGCAAGGAAAGAGCAAGAGGTTGATATAGGCAAAGATGACCCTGCCCTGGGTCAGTAAGCGCTCAAAAGCCGTGTATCCGCGAACAGGAGATATGGCGGTTAGGAGATTGATGGGGCTGTAGTGATACACAAGATATACGGTCGTCAGCAGTCCGGTCAGACCTGTCACGACATAGAGGGAAGATCTTTTCAGCCACGCCAAGTCCAGGTCCTGAAAAAAGAGCCACTCATATGCAAATATCAAGACAGGCATAGTGAATCCGATCTCTTTGGATGCGATGGAGAACAACCAGAATAGGGCAGCAAACGCAAAAAGACTCACGCGGGCAAAACCTTTTGTGCTCTGTCGGCCATATACATAAAAGAGGAATGAACATAAGAAAAACAGGGTCGCCATACTGGTCATGCGCTGAACGATGTAGGTGACTGACTGAATCTGCACGGGATTGACAAACCAAAGGAGGCTGGCCACGGCTGCAATATGCATGGGGCGCTGGCATCTGTGACGGAGAGGCGCCAGGGTGATCGTCTTGAACAAAAAGAGGTAGAGGAGGATACCGTTTATCACATGGATGGCAATATTGACCAAATGATACCCTGGCAGGCCAAGGCCATGCAGATAGTAGTTCAGGGTAAAACTGAGGTTGGCCAACGGCCTGTAGCGGGCAAAACCGCTAAATGACGCGCTGACAAGCTCAGTGAGGGATAATGATTTTATGGCGTACAGGCTATCCTTTACGTTGATGAAATCATCCATGTAGAAAGGGACCTTTAAGGTATGGCCATAGATGAGCACACCAAAGAGTGTGATAATCAGGAACACCAAGATGTGTGCGGAAAGAGCCGGGCTGGAAAGGGGGGGGCTTTCTTCTGACATGGCCGTGACGCCCGTGTCCCAAACAAAATTCTAGAGTGAAGTCATAGGCCTGCTGGCCTTGTAAAAAAGCGAAAAGGAGATAAGCCTTTCATGCTATGCGGCCTATCTCCTTTTCAAATAGAATACCTGATAGCTCTAATTATGGCTGATCGCGCCGTCGTAGGCAACCGAATATGTCCTGTCTCCTGAATTGTGATAAGAGGTTGCGTTGAAGCTATCCTGGGTGCCGCCGCCCCCAACGGTCGTGATGACGCCCGATGATGGCCGGAAACCATAATCATACAGTTCGTCGCCGGCGGCATCATGAAAGATAGCCTGAATAGTGGAAGTTGGGTGATCAGTGAAGTATGCCTGGGATGCTGTGTAAAGGTTTTTTATATCAGCGTTAGCTGATGTGTTGTAAGATCGTTTTCGATAGCTGATAAAGTTCGGAATAGCGATCGCTGCCAGGATGCCGATAATGGCAATAACGATCATCAACTCAATCAGGGTAAAACCTTCTTGATTCTTTTTGGTAAGTTTTTGAAGCATTTCTCATACCTCCTTTAATAGAATCGCTATGCGATTCTATGTAACGCGGCTTGGCCGCTTAAAAATTGAAATCCATCTAAAATGACTCGTAAAATCCAAAGATTCTATTTGTTGCCATCCTGATTTTTCGCTCACCTCCCTTCGGTCTTAGATAAGTTGTTGTTTGTCAATGATTACGAAAAAAATTGTTTCATGCCATAAATTCTTTCCAAATAGGCTGCATACGGGAGATAGCAAAAACCGTACCTGACTCGCCAAAAAGAATAAAATATCTTTTAACTAATTGATAATATATAATATCGCCAGGGAATTAACCAGACTGAAAAAAATCTGAGCCAAGAAGCCGCTTACAAAAATTGTCAATAACCTGACAAGCTTTGTACGTCCTATTCAAGCCCGAGCTTCTCGATTCGATAACGCAAAGATCGGAAGCTGATTCCCAGAATCTCTGCGGCCTTTTGTTTGACACCTCCTGAGTCCTCCAGGGCCTTGAGCAAATATCCCCGTTCCACATCAGCCAGCACAGCGTCCAAATCAAAGTCAGACGCCGGTATTTCAAAGGTAAAGGGCTTGTCCTTTTCTCCGCTTTTTTGGGCCCGCTTGTATGTCGAAAGGGCAAGGCTTTCAGGGAGAATGATGTTGGTAGTAGCCATGGCGACACTTCGCTCGATCATGTTTTCAAGTTCCCTGATATTTCCCGGAAAATCATACCGTGAGAGCATGTCAAGGGCGTACGATGAGAGCTTGTGGATTGATTTGCCCATATTCTTGGTATATTTTTCCAGAAAATGCTGGGCCAGCGCGGGCAGATCCTCCATCCTTTCTCTTAGAGGAGGAGTGTCAATGTGAATCACGTTTAACCGGTAGAAGAGGTCCTCTCTGAAATTTCCGGCAATGACCTCGTCTTCGAGGTTTTTGTTGGTTGCCGATAATATTCTGATGTCCACTTCAACATCTTGGGTCTCTCCCACGGGTTTGAAGGCCTTTTCCTGGACAACCCTGAGGAGCTTGACCTGAACAGCAGGGGTAAGTTCGGCGATCTCGTCAAGGAAGACCGTGCCGCTGTTGCCAGCTTCAAAAAGCCCTTTTTTCTGGTCAATCGCCCCCGTGAAGGCCCCTTTTCGATGGCCGAACAGCTCGCTTTCCATCAACGTGTCAGGGATGCCGGCGCAGTGAATGACTGTGAAAGGTTTGTCCTTTCTGTGGCTGTTTTCATGGATGGCTTGTGCAATCAATTCCTTGCCCGTTCCGCTTTCTCCTGTAATCAGTACGTTGGTTTGGGCATCAGCCACCTGCTTAATGGTATTGTAGATCTTTATCAAGGCTGGGCTGTTGCCTACAATGCGCCCAAAGTGGCGTTTCTCTTTGAGTTCAGCATCCAGGATTGTCTTTTCCTGTTCAAGGGTTTTCCTGTTCAAGGCGTTCCTGATTGTATGTTTGACCTCGTCAACGTTGAAAGGCTTCGGAATGTAATCATAGGCGCCTTGGTTCATGGCCTCCACTGCCGTCTCAGTGGTTGCAAATGCCGAAATCATAATCACCACGGTTTCAGGCCAGCGTTTCTTTGCTTCACGAAGTACAGTCAAACCCCCAACAGGACCCATCCTGATATCGCACATGATCAGGTCGTAGTTCTTCTTTTCGAGCATACGGATAGCCTTGGAGCCATCCTCTGCACACTCCACATTGTATCCTTCTGATGTGAGCATGACCTCAAGCATCTCGCGCATGCTCAGTTCATCGTCAACAACGAGTAGATTTGGCATGGTGTTGGTCATTTGGTTTATGCCGTACGGAATTATTTTGAAAGATGAATGTCGAACATATTAAAAGATGAACGTCCAACATCGAACATTGAACGTCGAACGTCGAATAATGATGTCGCTTCGCTCCGCAATTTAATTGCATTTGTTTTTAAAAATCCCACGCCAAACCTTGAATGACTATTCCTTTTTCTTTTTAGCCGTTTTGATACTGGTATTTGGCAACTGTTCGACAATCTTTATGATTCGTACCGAATACTCGAGCAGCCTTTCTTCCAGCTCATAAGTCTGTTTCTTCATCTTTTCCCATTCAACATTCGATGCCTGTCGAGAGCCTCAAGGTCGAGCGATTGGACGTTCGATGTTCGATGTTCATTTTTTTGTA
>JAFGFW010000036.1 GCA_016930875.1 Deltaproteobacteria bacterium
GAATATTGGAATTTGAGATTTGTTTGAAATTTGGTGCTTGGAATTTGTGATTTTAGACACAAAACTCCAAGGCAGAGCCATCTATCTCTGACCTGGCCCAGACCAGGTTTTCAATGTAAAAATAAAATGGTATCAGATGCGATGTTACTGCTTATGACTTGCAGGTGGGTAAATACGCTTGGGCTATAGGGAATCGTCTCCCATAACCGAATGATTTTGTGGTGACCTTTAAGCTCGGCGGGGCCTGGTGTCGTTTGTATTCATTGCGATCAACCCGGCATAGGGTCTCTCTGACGATGACCGGATCAAATCCCATGGCAATGATCTCTTCCGCCCCTTTGTTGTCTTCAATATATGCCTTTAATATCCCGTCCAGAATGTCATAAGGCGGCAGATCGTCCTGATCTTTCTGGTCAGGCTTGAGTTCTGCGGAAGGAGGCTTTTTAAGAATTCTCCCGGGGATAACTTCTTGCTTCTTGTTGATCAGACGAGCAAGTTCATAGACCGTCATCTTGGGAACATCGGCGATGACAGCCAGCCCTCCACTCATATCACCGTAAAGCGTGCAATAGCCAACGGCCAGTTCAGATTTGTTCCCTGTTGATAGAAGAAGTCCCCCGAGCTTGTTCGAAAACGCCATGAGGAGTGCGCCCCGGATACGGGCCTGGATATTCTGGCCTGTAACCTCTGTAGCCACATCTTTGAAAACCGGAGGGAGTTCGTGTAAAATCCCTTCAAATATACTTGCAATCGGCATCTGAACGAACTCTATCCCTAAATTTTCTGCCAGCGATTTGGTGTCTTCGAAGTTTTCGTGAGACGTATACTGGGAAGGCATAAAAATACCCATCACATTTTTCTTGCCAAGAGCCTGAACCGCAATAGAGGCAGTAAGGGCCGAATCAATTCCACCGCTCAATCCAACGATAGCTCTGGCAAATCCGCACTTGCGAATATAATCTCTCGTCCCCATAACCAGGGCCTTCAGGATCGATTCTGCCTCCGTTCCACTGACTTGGTGGAGTTCACCTTTTTGCGTGTCAGTGTCAAAAAGGACAATATCCTCCTCAAAATCGCCAGCCCGGGCCGCCAGCCAGCCTCTTGAATCAAAGGCCATGCTGACGCCATCAAAAAGGACGCTGTCATTGCCGCCCACCTGATTTACATAAAGGAGAGGAATCCCGTACTTCTTGGCAAGATCGCCGAGCATGTCCTGCTTGAATTCAGTCTTGCCGGCATAGTAGGGAGAGGCCGAAATATTTATGATAAGATCAGCCCCTTTTTGGATCATGGCGGCTACAGGGTCAACCGGGTAAAGCCTTCGTGAAAACACATTCCGTGAAAAGAGATCTTTGTCGTTCCAGATATCCTCGCAGATGGTCAGTCCAATATTCCGGCCCTTGTACAAGAAAGAGGAGCACTGGGTACCTGGCTCAAAGTACCTTTTTTCATCAAAGACGTCATAGTCGGGAAGTAACCTCTTGTGAGACCGGTGGAGGATTTTTCCTGAATCAAAAAGGGCTGCTGAGTTGTGGAGGGGATGACCTTCCTGATCCGGGTTTTCGCCTACAAACCCGCATATAACCCCGATCCCTCTCACGGACTCAGCGATTTCTTCGAGATGGCGCAGGTTCGCGGCCACAAAGTCCTGCCTCTCCAGAAGGTCCCGAGGAGGATACCCGGAGATAACAAGCTCCGAAAAGATGATAAGATCACAGGAAAGGCCCCTTGCCTTGTCTATGAACCCCATCATCTTTTCCGTGTTGCCCTTGAAAGCCCCGATAGTGGGATTGATCTGGGCTAAAGCGATCTTCATAACAGCGAACAATGTCCCTTCTGCTAATCTTGGGGATCCTTATCTCTCACAGAGCCCGCGGAGCCACAGAGTTTTTGAGCAGATTTCCTGAGAGAGGAAATTTGCTCAAGCTGCAATGCTTCGCATACGTGTTTGGACTCCGTCTTGGATGCAACATACAAACACAATAGTGATCGTCCCGACAGAGGCTGACAGTTTGGCCTGATGTTTCCCTCTCAAAAAATCAGGCCAAGATAAGAGTCATCTCTGTGATCTCTGCGCTCTCGAGCGGAGCAGGCGAGATGATAGCTTTTCTACATTATTGGCATGTATTTTTCAATCTCATACTGGCTCACGTGGGTGCGGTAGCGATCCCACTCGATCTTTTTGTTTTCAACGAACTTGTTGAATATGTGATCGCCCAGGGTCTCGCGTACCAGCTCGCTCTTTTCCACCTCATGAATCGCTTCAAAAAGGCTGCCCGGCAAGGAGTCTATGCCCGCGCGATCACGTGCTTCCTCATCCATCTCGTAGATGTCTTCCTCGACCGGCTCCGGAAGCGCGTAGTTTTCTTCAACCCCTTTCAGGCCTGCAGCCAGCATCACCGCAAAAGCCAGATACGGATTGCAGGTCGGATCAGGCGAACGGAACTCCATCCGTGTGGCTTTCTCCTTTCCCGGCTTGTACATGGGGACTCGAACCATGGCCGAGCGGTTGCGCCTGGCCCAGGAGACATAGACCGGCGCCTCGTAACCCGGCACCAGGCGTTTATAGGAGTTGACCCACTGATTGGTAATGGCTGCCATCTCTCTTGCATGCCGCAGGATTCCTGCAATGTAAGATTTGCCGGTAGCAGATAGAAGGTACTGATCGTTGGCATCGAAAAATGCGTTCCTCCCTCCGTCAAACAGGGACTGATGCGTGTGCATGCCGCTCCCGTTTTCACCAAAAATCGGTTTGGGCATGAAGGTGGCATAGAAGCCCTGCTGCCTGGCAATTTCTTTGACCACAATCCTCAGCGTCATGGTATTGTCTGCCATCTTCAGGCCTTCGTCAAAACGCATGTCAATCTCATGCTGGCTCGGGGCAACTTCATGGTGGCTGTATTCTATTTGAATTCCCATGTCCTGAAGGGCGAAGATGGTCTCTCTTCTCAAATCACTGCCCATGTCCAAAGGCCGTGTGTCAAAATATCCCCCTTTATCAATGGGCTTGGGGATCTCGTTGTTTTCGAAGTAAAAATACTCAAGCTCCGGACCGACATAATAGGTATAACCCTTGTCTGTTGCCTTTTTCAAAACCCGCTCCAGCACATACCGGGGATCGCCCTCATAATGACTGCCGTCAGGTTGAAGGATATCACAAAACATCCTCGCCACAGGCCTGTCGCTGGGCCTCCATGGCAAAAACTGAAAGGTGGTCGGGTCGGGCTTGGCAATCATGTCGCTTTCTTCGATCCTGGCAAACCCTTCAATGGAAGACCCGTCAAACCCCATTCCCTCTGTGAGGCCCTCCTCCAGCTCAGAGGGCGTGACGGCAAAACTCTTCAGGATCCCCAGGACATCAGTGAACCAGAACTGAATGAAGCTGACATCCGTGTCCTTTACAACGCTTAAAACGTCTTCTGCGGTTTTGCAAATCATCTGTCCATCCTCCTTTTGATTCCATTGTGTTTTGTCAAGCAAACCCTTGGCCTGTTTTCAGCTTGTTTATAGCAATTGTTAGGCCACTACCTACTCTGCAATGATATGAGCTAGTTACGATTGTACCCAGAACAAGACATTGCTAGCGTCCGACATATTTGTAGGCCAATGGTTGGGTAAACAACATTTTGGTGTGGAGAATTGTGGGACCAATAAGCCACCACCAGTAGAACTGGTGGTATGAGGAAGGCCCGTAAAAGGGGCCTGTACCCTCGTTCATTCTTTTTGACAGGATGAACAGGATCTCAAGGATGTGGTTTTTAATTTCCCGTCAATGAGGCCCATTTTTCCCCTAGAAAAGGGATGACACTTGTTGCCTTTCTTCAGGAAAGGCAAAAAAATCCTGTCCATCCAGTAAATCCTGTCTATAATGTTAACGCCTGAAACGGCAGAGCCTTTTCAATTCTCACCGGCAGAGCCGGTGGATTATTTTTGATTTAGCGAAGCGGTCCAAAGCAAAAGCCATGCTTGATGCTTATTACTCAAAAACGGGCCGTTAGTCAATTGTGGCCCGAATGCTACTCCGCACCAGCGATGCTCCCTCTTTTTCCCTGCTCCACAAATCACTGTTTGACAATTCTCGTGATCGATGTTACAGGGCTAGCCGTTTGTAACAAATGAAAATTACTGAGGTTTTCACCGATTCAAAGGGTTCTTGTTCAGAGGTGCTGCGCTTGAACTGTTCCAAAACCGTTTTCGCTCAAATAACAAGCTTAGGGGGAAATCATGTTAAGAAAAATCCTTTGCCTCACCGCTCTCCTTCTAGTCTTACCTGGCCTTGCCACATCCCTTTATGCTGACGATCAGACCGTATTCGGACCCAGAAATTGTATAATCGGCTGGACGCACACCTACGCGTCCTTTCATGTTTTTGCGGTGGATGATCCTGAAGATGGGGTCATTACTATCACCAAGAAGACGCCGGACAAAGAAATGCGGGGAGGGTTTGTCCTTGTCAACTTCACGCTTATTCCACTCAGCGATTTCCTGGGGAGTAGCGATGTTGTCCTTGAAGAAGAGGTTTCATTGGAACCCAGCAACTTTTTGATGGTTTTTCTCAGGGGCGCCCCCAGGGCATCCCTGACAATAGAGGTAAGAAACCAAAGCCCCATGCCCCCGCCAGAGGTGACTTTTTCTGCAAATCCCGAATCCATCACCCTTGACGCATCCAGCACGCTCACATGGGCCACAGCCTATGCTGACAGTGTTAGCATTGATCAGGGTGTTGGGATAGTGGCTGAAAGCGGTTCTCTGGAGGTTTTGCCAACCGAGACCACAACATACACCCTGACCGCCGTGGGGGCTGGTGGCGCCACGACCCAGGAGGTCACCGTAACGCTCACGCTGCCTCCACCGACAGTAGACATCAGTACTGATCCTGAGACCATCGTGGTCGGGGAGTCGGCCACCTTGTCATGGAGTTCGACCAACGCAGATTCTGCCACCATAGATCAGGGTATTGGAAGTGTTCCTGTAAATGGTTCGATGCCGGTCTCACCTGCAGAGACTACCACATACACGATAACAGCCACTGGCCCTGGTGGCACAGCGACAGATAGTGTTACAGTGACTGTCACCTCAACTACGCCCACTGTGACCATCTCGGCAAACCCCGAAAGCATTCAGATTGGCGAGTCCTCCACCCTGTCATGGACCTCCACCAACGCACAAACCGCCCACATTGATAACGGCATCGGTGTCGTATCTGTAAACGGATCAACCATTGTCTCCCCTGAGCACACAACCACCTATACCATCACTGTCACGGGGCCTACTGGCTCTGCCAGTGCTCAGGCCACCGTCTCGGTGACAGGCAACCCAGAGCCCCAGCCAGAAGGCTCCTTCGGCGAACAATATGAGGATCTTGTCCCGCCTGACGCTACCGTTGAATCATACGATGCCAAACGCTTTTCCGTAATTACCGGCCTGGTTCAAGATCTGGCCGGTTCTCGAATCGCCGATGTTTCTGTCACCATCCACGACCATCCGGAATACGGCAGTGTGGTAACGGACGCTGACGGTCGATTCTCCATCCCTGTGGAGGGCGGGGCGACCATCACGGTGGTCTATCAAAACGATGGGCTGTTGGCAGCTCAACGCAAGGTCTATGTCCCGTGGAACGACATCGCCATTGCAGAGACTGTTGTCATGGTTACCCAAGACCCTGCAGGTACCACCGTCACTTTTGACGGCAATCCGGATACAGTGGTCACCCACCAGAGCACGGAGGTGACTGACGATTTTGGCAGCCGCGCCTGTACTATGGTCTTCACGGGAGACAATCACGCCTATCTGGTAGATGAAAACGGCAATGATGTTCATGAGCTGACCACCGTCACGACCCGGGCCACCGAATACACGACCCCGGAGTCCATGCCGGCCATACTACCCCCAACCTCAGCCTATACTTACTGTGTGGAACTTGCCGTAGATGGCGCCCAAAGGGTGCGGTTTGAAAAGCCCGTGATCACCTGGGTGGACAACTTCCTGGGCTTTGACGTGGGCATGGCGGTTCCTGTGGGGTACTACGACCGGGATAGAGGCGTGTGGGTACCGGAAGACAACGGTGTGGTGGTACGATTGCTTGATACAGACATCGATGGTGTTGTGGATGCCTTAGACGCCGATGGAGACGATCTCCCCGATGACCTCAACAATGACAGTTCATTCAGTGATGAAGTTACAGGCCTGGATGATCCCATTAGATATCCTGTGGATTCTACCTTTTGGCGGGTAGCCACAAGCCATTTCAGCCCCTGTGATTTGAATTGGGCCGCGAGGTTGATCGAGAGCCTAGTACCACTAACACCACAAGGACCGGAAGGTTCCATTTCCCCCGACCCAGAGGGAAAGGTCGATGTTGACGAACAAAAGGAAAAAGAAGGTGACTGCCAGGGGCACATTAGCTCATTTGTAGAAGAGAGAGGACGGATTTTCCATGAAGATATTCTCGTCCCTGGGTCAAATTTTACACTGCACTATGCCAGCAATCGAATCGACGGATACCGTTACAAAATCTTTGTTCCAGCCAGTGGAGACACATTGCCGGAAGGTCTTAAACGGATTATCGTTAAAATCCAGGTGGCAGGTCAAGTCTTGGAACAGACATTGGATCCCTTACCGAATCGGAAGGCCGAATTCGTGTGGGATGGGTTAAATCAGCTGGGTAGGCAAGTAAGTGGAACCACAACAGTTCAGGCTGGCGTAGGCTTTGTCTATGACGCGGTCTATACGATTCCACCTGATCTTGAGCAGGCCTTTGGCATGGTCGGCCGAGATCTGACTTCCGTTCCAGTTCGTGCAGGGGATGCCGTTTTGTGGAAGTGGAGCAGCATTCCCGTTGCGGTGAACAAAGGACTGCGAAAGGGTGCAATTGCTGAGGGTTGGACGATCTCAGTCCATCATTCGTCAAGTTCTCTGGATCCCTCTACCCTCCACAAAGGGAACGGCACGATGACCCGGAACGATCCTCAAATCATCACCACTGTGGCAGGGGGTGGGGGATCTCTGGATGACGGCATCCCGGCCGTAGAAACATCGTTTTATAATCTTCACGGTATTGCTATAGATACCTTCGGAAACATTTATATTGCGGAATACGGGCGTCAGCGAATCCGTAAGGTGGACACAAACGGAATCATCACTACTGTGGCAGGGGGTGGGGGGTCTCTGGATGACGGCATCCCGGCTGTAGAGGCACAACTCTCCAGCGTTTACGGCGTAGCGGTTGACGCCTCCGGGGACATTTACATTGCCGATACTTACAACCATAAGGTCCGCAAGGTGGACACAAACGGAATCATCACTACTGTGGCAGGGGGCGGGGGATCTCTGGGCGACGGGGGACCGGCTGTGGAAGCACATCTCTCTCGTCCTTATGGAGTTGCGGTTGACACCTCGGGAAACATCTATATCGCGGATACCTACCAGAACCGTATCCGGAAGGTAGACACAAAAGGTATTATCAATACAGTAGCAGGAACCGGGAGTTCAGGAAAGGTGGGCGACGGCGGGCTAGCCATATGGGCACAACTCTATTACCCCTATGACGTGGCGGTTGACGCCTCCGGAAACATCTACGTGGCCGATACCTACAACAACCGGATTCGAAAAGTGGACAAGAGCGGAATCATCGACATAGTGGCCGGCGTAAACTTCGGAGGATACAGCGGCGATGGTGGGCCAGCTGTAGGGGCACAACTCTATTGCCCCTATGACGTGGAAGTTGACGCTTCTGGGAACTTGTATATCGCGGATGCCTTCAATCGTCGGGTCCGTAAGGTGGATACCAGCGGAATCATCACCACCTTAGCAGGAAACGGAGATGGAGTATTCGGCGGTGACGGCGGACCGGCCGTAGAGGCATCACTCACCACCCCCTCCGGTGTTGCGGTTGATGCAGCAGGAAACTTGTATGTTGCGGACCTGAACGCCCGTCGAGTTCGAAAAGTGAGCATACCATCAGAACTTTCTCGTTTCATGGCACATGGAGACATCCCTTTTGCCGAGGACAACGGCATGGGATATATCATGAGCAGCGCGGGCCGGCACAAGATGACCATCGACCTTGAAACCGGGGTTACCCTTTTTGAATTCGGCTACAATGTTGAAAAGGAATTGGTCTCAATTACAGACCGCTTCGGCAACCAGACAACGATTGATCGAGACGCAAATGGCGTGCCCACTGCTATTGTCTCACCGGACGGGATTACGACGACGCTGACCGTTGATGGGGAAAACCATCTGACCCGAATTACCTATCCAGATGGCAGCTACTACGGCTTTGAATACACGACAGACGGCCTGTTGACTGCAAAGATTGAACCTGATGGAAACCGGTTTGAACACGTTTTTGACGCTATAGGGAGGTTGACAGATGCCACGGATGAGGAAGGGGGGCACTGGAATTACGCCAGGACTGCCTATGAAAACGGAGATATTCTGACAGAAGTGCTCACGGGTGAAGGCAACCTCGCCTCATATCTTGACCACACGGACTCCACCGGGGCCTACACCTCTACCATCTCTGATTCCACAACCGCTCAGACACTGTATTCTCGATCAGGCGATGGCTTGACTGTAAACAAGTCTTTGCCTTGCGGCATGGATCTTGATTTCCAATATGGCATTGATTCCGAGTACAAGTTTAAACGAGTGAAGGGAGCTCAGGAAAGAACACCGGCTGCCCTCACAAGAACTACTCTTAGGGAAAAGACCTACGAGGATACAGACGCTGACGACATTGCCGATCTGATCACGAAAACAGTGACCGTCAACGGCAAGGTGACAACACTTGCGAACAACGTGCTCCAATCTCAAAAGACCGTCACGTCGCCTGAAGGCAGGACAGTGACCTCCACTTATGACCCTGCAACGCTGGTGACCAGTACCCTTTCCATCCCGGGTCTGTATGACACGACCTATGGGTACGATACCCGAGGAAGGCTTACTTCGATTCTCACGAATACCAGGGAAACCAGTTTTGTCTACAACGCACAGGGGTTCCTTGATTCCATTACCGATCCGGAAGACCATATCACATACTACACTTACGATGCCGTAGGCCGCATGACCGGAATCAGTCGGCCGGATACCTCGACCCTGGGATTCACGTATGACCAAAACGGCAACATGACTGTGTTGACCAATCCCAACACCATTGACCACGGCTTTGGATACAACGCGGTCAATCGCAACAGCGCTTACCAGACACCGCTGAGCGGCAGCTACACGTATATTTACGACAAAGACAGACGGCTCATCCAGACCAACTTTCCTTCTGGAAACCAGATCAACAACATCTATGCCAACGGCAGGCTGGAGCAGATCCAAACCCCTGAGAATAACATCGATCTGACGTATCTTTGCGGCACAAAAGTGGGATCAATCACAAATGGAACAGAGACGATCACATACGGCTATGATGGGAAACTCGTCACATCCGAGGCGTTGACCGGTACGCTGAATGAATCCTTAGGCTACAGCTACAACAACGAGTTCAACCTGAACAGCTTCACTTATGCCGGCAATACCCACATCTATACCTACGACGATGATGGCCTTTTGACCGGCGCCGGTGGCTTCACCGTATTTCGTAATGCCGGAAATGGTCTGCCAGAGTCTGTCACTGGCGGGGTTTTGAGTTTGGCCCGCACTTTCAACGGCTACGGGGAGGTGGAGGAAGCGGACTTCACCGTCAACGGCAGCAGCGTGACAGACTGGAGTCTGACTCGTGATGATAACGGCAGGATAACCGAGAAGGCGGAGACGGTTGACGGGGTTCCTTCAAGCTATGCCTATACCTACGATGCCATGGGAAGGCTTCTGACCGTCACCAAGGACAGCACCCCAGTTGAAGAATATCGATACAGCCCAAACGGGACTCGCACCTATGAGATGAATGCGTTAAGGGAGATTGCCGGAAGGACCTTTGACTATTCGGATGAGGATCATCTGTTGACTGCGGATGGTACCAGTTACGAGTATAATGCGGACGGTTTCCTTACCACCAAGACTCAGGGTATAGATATCACGACTTACGACTACTCTTCCCGTGGAGAGCTTTTGAGTGTTACCTTGCCGGGTAGCACAGTGATTGACTACGTCCATGATCCTCTTGGCAGGAGAATTGCAAAGAGAGTCAATGATGTCACCACTGAAAAATACCTCTGGGATGGATTGACCAGGCTTTTGGCCGTATTTGATGGAAGCGACAACCTCATCATGCGATTTGAATATGCCGACGGCAGAATGCCCGTTGCCATGACCAAAGACGGCTCAACCTATTACCTCACCTACGACCAAGTGGGCTCTTTGAGGATTGTGGCAGATGCCTCAGGCACGGCCGTGAAACGGATAGACTATGACTCATTTGGCAATGTCATCAATGATACGAATTTGTCATTTGAAATCCCATTCGGATTTGCCGGCGGCCTACACGACCGAGACACGGGTCTCGTGCGATTTGGCTTCAGGGACTACGACCCGGATATTGGGACGTGGACCGCAAAGGATCCTATAGGCTTTGCAGGCGGGGATACTGACCTTTATGGGTACTGCCTGAATGATCCCATACTGTTTGTCGACCCTCATGGCTTGAAGTGGTATGACAAACTGACTGAGATTGCAGCTGGTGCCGCAATAAGACCTTTAATCGCCAAATATGTGGATAGTCCAGCAGGACAAAGAATCATAACCGCTGGCCTTGCAGGTGGTGCAGGTGGTGCAGTTCTTGGTGCTGTAGTTGGCACTCCTTTGCTCGGCGTTGGTGCTGGTCCAAGTGCACTTGGCGGCGCAATTGTTGGTAGTGCGGGAAATATGCTGAAGCAGACTGTGAAGGAAGCTCTGGGTTTGCCAGAAATCATTGGCAGGACCATGAGCAGGATTCGTGAGAGAATACAAAACAGAGAGATGAGTCCATGCAGGTAGAAAATGGAGATTCAAAAAAATCAAATAAGAAGGTTATTGGAATTGTTTTGATCCTTTACTCGGTTGTTCATTACCTGGTTTTTGGTTTTGATGTTTGGGTAGTGCTTTTTCTGATTTTGGGCCTTGGTTGGAGCTTAAGAACAGGGCCAAGAGGTAAAGCAAAGGCAAAAGAGGATAGGAAGGTATAAAAGGGGGTCGGGCCACGCCACGCAGATGAGATTATTTATAATGATGGGGAAATGAGCATGACCCCTGATAGGCCCATATCCGTGAGTGGAAGCTATCCTCAGTGAAGTTCTTGGAGTGTCCTTATTGCAAGAAACAAGCTGTCAAGGGATGGGAGGTCCTTGTTTTCCCATCGCGGTTTTGGCTTTATAGGCTGTGCAGGTATTGCAACAATGATATTCGTTTTGCTTTCAACACAATTTGGCTCATCATATGCTCCATGATTATTGGTATCGTTTTGGGCAATGTTATCATTAGGCTATTCTCGATAAACTCAACAATCCTTGAAGCAATATTTCTGATTTCTTTTATGTCAATGCCAGCTTTCTTTGGAAGAAAACTCTTTCTGAAGGGAAGGGTGGAAAGCGGAAGAACAGAGAAAAAAGAGGACAGGAAAAGAGAAGAATAACAGGTAGTGTGGTCATTCAGTGTTAAAGGGCAGAGCAAGAAATGACTGGCAGGATCGGGATTATGTGCTTAAGTGGTTCGGCTCAAAGGAGGGTGAGGCAAGAAGCGCCTAGCGCCAGTTTGTAAAAAAGGGAATTGATCAGGGGCATCGTCCTGATTTGGTTGGAGGCGGCCTTATAAGGTCTCGGGGAGGCTGGTCAGCTGTCAGTGCACTGCGCCGTCGGCTCGGTGTGCGTGAGAAGTCAGATGAGCGGATTTTGGGCAGTGGTGAATTTGTGGAGCAGCTTATCCAACAATCAGACCAGACAAGAAAAGAGCATTTTTCCATCCATAAGCGTTCTCGACGCACTGCTTCATTGATACCCCAGCCAGAATTTTTATCGGGCC
>JAFGFW010000037.1 GCA_016930875.1 Deltaproteobacteria bacterium
AAAGAACGACTCGAGAACATTTGCGGCATAACGTACCCGCAAATATTTGTAAAAAAACTCTTGACTTTTACCGGAACAACTAAAATTGGGGTTACGCGTTGTGTTCTTAACTTTAGGGACTTTTGGCACTTTCAGTCGAGCACGGCAGAGCCCATGGCTCTGACCATAACTCCTCTACCCAATTGAGAAAAGGGAATATTAATGCCTTCCAGCGGCAAAAAGGTAATGCTTTTTTATGCCGACAAATACTATTTGGTGAATCAGGTCTATCCGTTTGGCCTGGACCTCATTGCCAATTATCTGAGCAGACGTGGCCACAGAGTAGGAATTGAATATCCCTTCTTGCCGGATATGGATTGGAAGAAAAACGTAAGAGAGGCCATTGAGAGCTCAGAGCCGGATGTAGTCGGCATAGGAATACGAAACCTTGATACTTGTATGTCATGTGAGCAATATGGAGACTTTAAGGGGGATGATTATCAGACATTCTATTTTCTTCCCCAAATAAAGGAGATCGTTTCTGAAATAAAAGAAGTGATCCCTCACATCCCAGTAGTAGTGGGCGGTGGCGCCTTCACAGTATCGCCCGTAGCCATACTGAAGTATCTCGGTCTGGACTATGGGATTGTCGGAGAAGGGGAAGAGCCTTTTTGCCAGTTCGTAGAAGCCTTCCCTGATAATGAGAAGATATCCCGGATACCGAATATGATATGCCGCCACTTCAATGCGTATAAGCAAAACCTTCGAAAGCCTTACGAATTCGGGCCGGATGTAGCCCTGGAGCGCAGAGAACCCAAGTTCAACTTTGCGTATCAGGCCGCCGGAATTCCCGTTCAAGTCAAGCGAGGCTGCCACCACAGATGCAGCTACTGTGTGGAGCCCTTGATCGAAGGGAGAAGGTTCGTTTTTAGAGATATTGACAGCATCATCAACGAGATCAAAGCCATTGCCGATGTCCTGGAAGGGGCCAATACCATATTCTTTATCGACACAGAATTTAATGTCCCGGATTTGAAGTACTGCTCTGGCCTTGTGAAGGCCATCATCAGGGAAGGGCTTCAAGAGCGTTTTCGTTTTGTCACTCAGTTGATACCCAAACCGTTCGACCTGGAGTTCGCAAGGTTCCTGGCTGACGCGAACTTTTCCGTGGTCTTTTCCTGCGAGAGCTTTTCGAACACGGTCCTTGAAGAAAACCTTATATCCTATGAGGAAAAGGACATTACAAAGGCCATAGAGGCATGCGAGAAATCAGGCATAGATTGCACTATCTCTCTTATATTTGGGCTTCCCGGAGAGAGTCATGAAACCATGGACCACACTCTGGCAAGGATGAAGCAATACCCTGTCTGCCCCATCAGGAAATACGAATATACGGTAGGAGGAAGGATCTATCAGGGCACGCCGTTGTGCGACTACGTCGAAAGAAACAGCCCCTCTGAGAATCTGTTCGGGACTAAGTCCGAAGGGTATTTGCTGCCCTACTACTACTGCGCGCCAGCCAGCCCCTTTGAGGTCCATCAATATGTCAGGGCCGTTTTCCCTAACCTTCTTTGTTATGACAATAAGTACGACACGGCCAGCCACGAGCGCCTTGCCATTGGCTATTTGAGCGATCAGGGTCTCTGGGAAGATGCCATTGAGCGCTTCATGGGAACCGACGTAGCTGTTCAGGCCGGCATTTATGACTACTTTTTTAAGCAATTGCTTCACGCCGAAAGGCTGGATGATGCCAGAGCCATTTTGCTGAGGTTTCTCGGCAAGTTGGAGCAAAGCAGCGGGGCTGTCGATCCCGGGCAGGCCGATGTAGTAAGATTCTATCTGAGTTGTTTTTAGATGAAACCCACTGTTGCCATAGCCGGTTGCGGCACCGTAGGAACGGCTGTAGGAAAATTGCTTGCCGGCGCAGGCTACTCCATCACAGGAGTCTCCGCGAGAACCATTGAGAGAGCTGCTAAGGCGGCCAAGATCCTTGGCGCAGAGCAATTCTCTGACCGTGCCTGGGACATAAGCCGGGGAGCCCGAGTGGTTTTTATTACTACGCCTGATGATGCGATCCAGTCAACATGCAAAGCCATTGTCGAACACAAGGGCTTTGACAGCAAGAGCGTGGTGATTCACTGCAGCGGGGCTCTCTCTTCAGAGATCCTTTTCTCGGCAAGAAAATGCGGGGCTGTGGTTGCAAGTCTTCACCCCCTACAGAGCTTTGCCACTGTGGAGCAGGCTGAAACACTGGTGCCGGGCGCATTTTGCGCTGTGGAAGGTGATGCTGCTGCCCTGCCCGTTGTGCGTAAACTTGTAACGGATATGGGCGGGGTCCTTATGGAGATAACCCCGGGGGCCAAAATCCTTTATCATGCAGCAGCCGTGGCAGCTTCCAACTATCTGGTGACAGTGATGCACCTTGCCCTGGAGCTAGATCGCGTAGCCGGAATGCCACCTGATGTCTCTTTCAGGGCGCTCCTGCCTTTGATAAAAGGAACTCTTGGCAATATTGGCGCCAAAGGCATACCCGAAGCCCTGACAGGACCCATCGCCCGAGGGGATGTGGAAACGGTTGAGGCTCACCTTGAGACGATAAAAGAGCGTGTCCCCAGTCTCCTTACGCTTTACAGAACCCTCGGTCTTTGCACGGTTGATCTTGCCAAGGCCAAAGGAACACTTGGCAAGGAAGCAGCTCAAAGACTCACAGCCCTTCTTGGGCCACAAGAACTGTAGCTGTTGAGAAAATGCTATCGCATAGACTAATCAGCCTCCTTGGACTTGTTGTCTTGATGTTTCTGGCATGGGTGGTTGCCAGGGACAGAAAAAACATCAATTTCAGACTGATACTGACCGGCCTCCTGTTTCAGTTCGCCTTTGCCCTGCTTGTCTTTAGACTCCCCGCAGGTGTTGTCGTCTTCTCATGGTTGAATGACGCGGCATTGAGGGTGCTTTCTTTTGCAAAAGAGGGCATGTATTTTGTGTTTGGCCCCCTTGCAATATCACCGGGAGAAACCGGGCAAATGGGCGAAGTATCCCCTGGATTCATCCTGGCCTTCCAGGTACTCCCGTCCATCATCTTCTTTTCATCTCTTGTCTCCCTTCTGTATTACTTAAACATCATTCCGGGTCTGATCAGGCTGTTTGCCAGGATATTCACCTATCTGATGCGAATTAGCGGAGCAGAGTCTCTGTGTGCCTCAAGCAACATATTTGTAGGGATTGAATCAGCCGTGACCATACGGCCTTACATACAGGACATGACAAGATCGGAGATCTGCACAGTGCTCACTGCAGGCATGGGCACAATAGCCTCTACGGTGCTTGCCCTCTATATAGGATTCTTGCACAAAGAGTTTCCGTCTATAGCCGGGCACTTAATCTCGGCATCGATCATTAGCGCGCCGGCAGCTATTATAATGTCTAAGTTGGTCCTCCCGGAAACACAAATACCAAAGACTCTGGGCATGAGCGTTCAGCCGGGAGAAGACCAGCGGTCAACCACCTGGATGGAGTCGATCATCAACGGCGCAAACGATGGAGCAAAGCTCTGTGTCGGGATAATCACCCTTCTTCTGGCCTTCCTCGGTTTGCTTTCCATGTGTAACTGGCTGCTTGGGTTGATCGGAACCAGGATTTTTGGCGTGGGCCTATCCCTGCAATTGATACTGAAATACCTATATTATCCGGTGACGGTTATGATGGGGGTATCCCTTCAGGATGCAGGCCACGTAGCCACGCTCCTTGGGGAAAGAACTATAGTCACAGAGGTGGTTTCGTACCAGCACTTGAATCAGCTCATTCAGAACGGCGTACTGACGAATGCCAGAAGCATTACCATTGCCTCGTACGCCCTTTGCGGGTTTGCACACGTTGCGTCGCTGGCCATTTTTGTGGGTGGTTTTTCCGCTCTGGCGCCGGCCAGGGCAAGAGACATTGCACAGCTTGGCATCCGGGCCTTGTATGCTGCCACCCTTGCTTGCCTGATGACAGGCTGCGTAGCAGGTCTGTTTGCTTAGAAGAATTTCACTGCCTTGCGTAAGCGTTCTACGACACGACTCTGTCCTATGGTGCTAAGGATATCAAAAAGTCCTGGGCCGGCTGCCTGACCGGTCACCGCTGTTCGAATAGCATTGATTAGTATCCCTGCCTTAATTTCCAGCTTGTCAGCCATCTCGCGGATCACCTTCTCGGCTTCGTCCACACTAAAGGTTTCAATAGCTTGGAGGCGATCCGCCAGCATTGGAAACCACTCTTTGAGTCCTTCATGCTTGAGGACGTTCTTCTTCAGGGGCTTGGGGTCGATGGGATATTCGTCGGAAAAATAGGCCCGGCCCAGAGTCACAAAATCCGTGGTCACATGATACCTGCTTCGAATGAGATCAATGGTTCGAAGAAACCAATCGCGCTTTGATCCTTCAAACTCCGGGTCCCAGATCCCCTCCTTTTCCAACTGTTCTTTCACGTACGGCTCGATTTCCTCAACAGGCACGTTCCGTATGTAGTGGGTGTTTATGCTAATGGCCTTGGGGTCTGTGAAAAATTTCGGATCATCTTTTCTTGCGTCAAAGATAGCATTGGCCCTACTGAGTCCTTGCAATGAAAATGCTTCGATCAGTTCCTCTTTGGAAAAGATCTCCCTGGACTCAGGGGTGGACCATCCTAGAAGGGCCAGGTAGTTCACAAATGCCCACGGCAGGAAGCCGTGCTCCTTGTAAAAGTGGACTGCGACCAATTCGCCGTGCGTGCGTTTGGAGATCTTGGCCTTTCTTGGATCCAGGGTAAGAGACATGTGAGCAAACTTTGGAACCGGTGCGCCGAGGGCCTTGTAGATCAAGATCTGCTTGGGCGTATTTGCCAACCCGTCCTGCCCGCGAATGACGTGGGTAATCCGATCACGGATGTCATCCACGGCATTGGAAAGGACGTAGAGGGGCCGCCCGTTGGAACGAACGATGACAAAATCCTCTATGTCTTCATATCTCTTCTCAATAATCCCGTAGACCATATCCTCAAAACTCACAAAGCCTTGCCCGCGGGGGACCTTTAAACGAACAGTGTAGGGTATTCCGGCCGCTTCTTTTTCTGCAATTTCCGCGGGCGCTAAATTGCGACAAGCGCCGTCATATTGTAAGGCGGTCTTTCTTTTTCGTGCTTCTTCGCGCTTCTGCTCAAGGTCCTCCTTTGTGCAGAAGCACTTGTACGCATGACCCGATTCAAGGAGTTTGTGTGCAGCCGCCACATGCTCCTTGATGTACTGCGACTGGAAATAAGGGCCTTCGTCCCAAGTAATCCCCAGCCACTTAAGGCTCTCAAGAATCCCTTGGATCGATTCCTCAGAAGACCTTTCCGCATCAGTATCTTCGATCCTTAAGATCAGTTTGCCACCTGTTTTTTGAGCAAATAGCCAGTTAAATATGGCTGTCCGGGCGCCGCCGATATGAAGATATCCGGTCGGACTCGGGGGGAACCGCACTATTACCTCTTGTTTCATGTATTTCTCGCCTTTCCAAAATGCCCGGATGCGTTGACGGGCACTGGCACGCACGTATCCGGGCAAAGACTTGATTTCCTTTTACCATTAATTATATACTCAACAGTGCCCAATTGCAAACAGGAGCCGGCCATTCCTCTCACTCCAGTTTCCACCACAGTGATTCGCATATTCGAGACGTATCATGGGGAAGCGCAAATGGTGGAAAGCGGTTCCACAATGCAGATGTGCGATAGAACAATATGGCTGGAAGATTGGTTCTTTGAGTGAGGATCAACAAATGAGGTCTTTATCTCTGGAATCCTAATCCTCTGGGTGCAAAATTATAAAATCTATCCTTTTTCCAAAAGACACTAAGTTCACACGGAGATAGAAACAGGATGGTCCGTTTACGGGATAACATTTATTGCAGTATCAAACGTCAGGCCTTACAAAGTTGAACCAGCACATCTAGTCGGAACTTCAACAAACGGAATCTCTTTCAACTTCGCATTTTATGTTTGCTAAGGACAGGTCTCGCTGGAGAGTATGTGAATCGCCGGAATACAATATTTAGCGTCTGTTTTCTGCCCATCTTTTTCAACCCATAGATAAAGGGTCTTTCCTTTTGCCCTGGGCGGCACATCCACACCGACCTTGATGAGATTGTCGGTCCACACCACCCGGTTTAATGCAAGACCGGTGTCAGAGGTATACATGGGGCCTGTGCCGATATATACTGCGCCGTCGCCCTGTGTGGCGCCAAAAGCCGAGCCGTAGATCTTGGCCACACCGTTTATGAGCGTTTCGTCGGGACAATAATGGGAGCGCTCAACGTTTTGCGGAGACACGGCATAAAGCGCAGGCCCTCCTTCCAACGTAAAGCTCGCCGTCCCCTTTGTCTCAACGTCTAAAATCCCATCGCCCTC
>JAFGFW010000038.1 GCA_016930875.1 Deltaproteobacteria bacterium
GCGGGCCGTAGCCTTCGGGCTCTCCGCCATAGGCTTCGGCCCGCAGGCGGGCGGAGAGCTCGTAGCCGCCGACTTCGCCATAGTAGCCTTGGCTACGACGGCTGAAAAGTCTACTTCCCGGCCTTCGTAGCCGTTGCCACTTCGGCGGAATAGGCTGGTGAAGTCGGCGACCTAGCCCAAAGCTAGGACAAGGTTTCCTGAACTGAAATGAACCGCAAGATTACGTTTGAGGACAATCTCATGGCAATGAGTCTGTTCGGAGAGCAGAGCCGTCATCTCCGCCAGATCGCCGGTGCCCTTGACATACAGATCCATGCCAGAGGCAACACAGTCAACCTTGCAGGGGATTCGATTCCCACAGCACTAGCCGAAAAACTCCTTATGGATCTGTACGGTATTGTTGAGGAGGGGTATCCTTTGTACCCCAGTGATATTGACTATGCTATCCGTATCCTGAGCAGCGATGATGGCGTCAGGCTGAAGGATATTTTTTTGGATACGGTCTACATAACATCCCAAAAAAGGCCCATTACGCCCAAGGGCCTGGTTCAAAAAAAATACATTGACGCCATGCGGAAGTTTGACATTGTCTTTGGTATAGGACCTGCAGGAACTGGCAAGACCTATCTTGCCATGGCCATGGCGGTATCGTTTTTGACAAAGGGCCAGGTCAATCGCATTGTCTTGACGCGTCCTGCTGTTGAGGCTGGCGAGAGCCTTGGCTTTCTGCCAGGAGATCTTTACGAAAAAGTTAATCCGTATCTGAGGCCGCTCTATGACGCCCTGCACGACATGATGCGTTACGAGAAGGCCACCCGATTGATCCAACAAGGCGCTATAGAAGTGGCTCCGCTGGCGTTTATGAGAGGCCGAACGTTAAACGACTGCTTTGTAATCCTGGATGAGGCCCAGAACACCACCTCAGAACAGATGAAAATGTTCTTGACACGCCTTGGATTCAGTTCTAAGGCGGTTATCACGGGTGACATAACCCAGATCGACCTGCCTGATGGCAAAGTCTCTGGTCTTGTAGAGACAAAGAACATATTGCAGGGAATCAAAGGAATTGATTTTGTACTCTTTTCCGAAAAAGATGTGGTGCGACACCAACTGGTCCGCGACATAATTAAGGCGTATGATCATCTCGAACAGAAAAAAGCCCAGCAAAGCTCTTCTTGAGTCCATAAACGAACATGCCCAGATACGCTGGTTCATCTTGTTGGGAACGACCCTTCTGATGGCCATTCTATTGTTTCCCAGTCTCTGGAAAGCCACGCCCAAGTATGGCATAGATGACGTGGCCACAAAGGACATCAAATCACCGAAAGAATTTCTGATCGAAGATAAGGAGGCGACGGAAAGGAAGCGGGAGGAGGCAGCTCTGTCTGTCCTGACCGTCTATGATTTTGACGACACCGTGGCGTCCAAGCTGGACGAGCGAATTGCACAGGCTTTTGAGTATATGCGGATGCCTCCGGAAGGAAATGCGGGGGAAATTGACTCGGCCACTAACACAGTCAAGGCACGAGGCGGTGGAGAGGATACACAACTGACTCGGATTCTTTCACGTCACGATCTTGTATGGAAGGAAAAGCCGACATTTCAAGACATACTGGGGGTCCATGTCACCAAGGGGGCCTATGAGATCTTGGAAAAGAAAGAATTTGCTGAGTCCATATCACGAGAAACCGGCCGGCTGTTGGCCACTGTATTCCAAGATGGCATCGCAGGAAACAAGCAACTCTTACTTCAACAAGACCAAAGAGGTATCACAGTCCGCCGGCTATCCTCCAAGGAGGAGTCCCTCGTAAAGGATCTCCAGAAATTCTACAGCCTGGACGAGGCCAAGATTGCCCTGGCAAACACAGCAAGAACCTTGTTGAAGGATTTTAGCTATTCTGTTCGTAACGTCATGATAGACCTGGCACAACGTCTGATACAGCCCAACCTAACCCTTAACAGAGGCGAGACTGAAGAGCGAAGAAACCAAGCGGTTAACGACGTGAAGGCAGTGCTGACTCAAATCAAGAAAGGAGAGATGCTTGTCCGGGAAGGAGAAAAGGTATCCCCGCTGCATATGGCTAAACTGCGTGCCCTTGAATCTGAAATGAAAAGCAAGCCTCTTTTTACGATCAGCATGGGGTTTATGCTCCTCCTTATCTCATTCTTGGTCATTTCCTATACAACTAATTTCAAAACAGACGCAAGTGCAACCCTTCGCAACAAGGATATTGTCTTTCTATGTGTCATGCTGGTCATTCTATTTGTCTTAGGTGAAGTATCAGTCTATTTGGTACAAGGGATCGCAAGAAACATTCCTTATTCCACAGAAACGACTTCGGCCTTTTACGCCATACCCGTAGCTTCAGGCGCAATGACCGTGTGTCTGTTTATGGGAATGAGCGTAGCCCTGCCCTTTGCCTTGGCAACTGCATTCACGACCGCGTTCCTTTTTTCAAACCAGTTTGACATGTTCCTTTTTTTTCTTCTGAGCGGGGCAGTGGGAGCATACGCCGTACGTAACTGTAAAGAACGGGGCATCCTGATCAAGGCTGGATTAAAGGTAAGTCTCGTCAACGCCGTGGTTGTCACTGCCATCTACCTGTTCAGAGGCTCCGGGCTTGAAGTGAAGCTGGTTTGGGACTGGGCATTCGCCCTTTTGGGAGGAGTGTTTTCCGGCATTCTGACTACAGGATTTGCCCCTGTGGCGGAGATGGCTTTTGCCTATACGACAGACATCAAACTCTTGGAGCTTGCCAACATGGATCGCCCCATACTACGCAAGCTCATGCTTGAAGCCCCTGGAACGTACCATCATTCCGTAATTGTAGGGAGTCTGGGGGAGGCTGCTGCTGCCTCAATTGGCGCCAATCCACTATTGGCCCGGGTTAGCGGCTATTATCACGACATTGGCAAGATCAATAAGCCTCTTTATTTCATCGAGAATCAGAAATACGGCAGGAATAGACATGACAAGTTGGCTCCATCCATGTCGAGCTTGATTCTGACGTCTCATGTCAGAGATGGTGTTGAAACGGCTAAGCGTCACAAGCTTGGAAATGCAATTGCCGATATCATACAACAGCATCACGGGACAAGCCTGATAACTTTCTTTTACGAAAAGGCAAAGAGACTGAAGGGTGAAGGCGCCGTCAATGTGGAGCATTTTAGGTATTCAGGACCAAAACCCCAGACGAAAGAGGCAGGCTTAGTGCTGCTGGCAGACGCAGTGGAGGCTAGCTCAAGGACCCTGGAAAACCCGACGCCGGCGCGACTTAAGGGCCTGGTGCAACGAATAATCAATAGCGTGCTTCTGGACGGACAGTTAGATGAATGCGAGTTGACACTAAAGGATCTCAATAGAATCGCTGAGAGTTTTAACATGACCTTAAACGGCATTTACCATCACCGAATCGAGTACCCCAATGGTAATGGTGTAGCCAGAACGGATAGCGCGACTAACAAAGCTGATGGGAATTTTGATAGAGGACAGACAACATCACCACAGGATCGACCAGTACGAGATAAAAAACAAGGCGCAAATCATACTAGATGCCTTAGGATCTCCTGACGGGGAATTGTCTATCCTTATTGTAAGCGACGAAGAAATGGAGGGGCTAAACAAGACATACCTTGATCGGGCTGGCCCCACCAATGTCATTGCTTTTCCAATGCGAGAAGGCCCTTTTAACAATGTCAACCCCAACCTGCTCGGAGATGTGGTAATTTCTTCTGACACAGCAGCTCGCGAAGCACTAAATGCGGGAATGACGACAGAAGCCAGGTTTGATCAACTCTTGATTCACGGCATCTTGCATTTGTTCGCATTTGATCACGAACAAACGTCGGAACAAGCGGAAGCCATGAGGATCAAGGAGGAACAATTGCTTGAATTGCTCCAAGGCAGTAGTCGTTGAGTCGTTGAATGGTCAAATGGTTGAGTAGTCAATGACGCAACGACTTAACCAGTCAATTATTTAACCATTCAACGTTGAACGTGACGTAGAGGAGGCACGTATTAATGCCAGGTCTAGCAGTCAATGTCGATCATGTTGCCACACTCAGGGAAGCACGAAAAATCAATATTCCTGATCCGGTTATGGCCGCGGGAATCGTGGAACTGGCTGGCGCCGATGGTGTTGTTGTCCATCTAAGAGAAGATCGACGACATATACGCGACCGGGATGTGCGAATCTTGCGCAAAACGGTCACGAGCAAGTTGATCCTGGAGATGGCCACAACGTCCGAGATGATTGACATTGCCCTGGAAATCAAACCAGAGCTCGTGACCTTAGTGCCGGAAAAGCGAGAAGAGCTGACTACCGAAGGCGGCCTTGACCTTCATCTTCACAAAGATGCGGTTTCTGATGCCATCAACATACTTCAAAAGGAAGGCATTCCCGTCAGCATATTCATTGACCCGGATGCCGATCAGATCGAAATTGCCCGTCGGATCAATGCCGATTTCGTGGAGATTCATACCGGGGTCTTTTGTGACGCACAAGGGCCAAAGAAACGTGCAGCGGCCTTTGATAAGATAGTAGACAGTGTCAAACTTGGCCGGAAATTGAAACTCGGCATTAATGCAGGTCATGGCTTGGGATACCAAACAATCAAGGCCTTTAAGGGGCTATCTGGAATCGACGAGTTTAGCATTGGCCACAGCATCATCTCGCGTGCAGTCATTGTGGGTCTGGACCGGGCTGTTAGGGAAATGATAGCGTTGATTAAAGAATTGTGAATGAAGCTCCCCGCAGCAAGCTACGGGGTATCAGAACGAAATTGCGCCGTAGGTTCGCCTTGCCTTTCATCCCTGCAGCAAGTCGCCGACGCGCCATAGCTTGGGCGACGGTGCGCTGCAGGGTATTCCGGCGAAGGCGAATAAATGAGTCATTGGTTTGGAAAATGATGCCGGATATTCCAAGGACTCTCTTTCACGACACGTCGCATCGGGCATCGGGGATTCGGTGTCGGGCATCGGCATTCGTCATTTGACACCACTGATTACTGACCAACAATGATCTACGGCATCGGCATCGATATGGTGCAGATTTCACGCATCGAAGCGGCCTTGGAGCGCTGGGGTGACCGATTTGTAAGGAGGGTCTTCACCCAGTCCGAGATTGAGCACTGCCAGAAGAGAGTTTATCCGGCATCACGATTTGCCCTTCGTTTTGCCGCCAAAGAGGCTTTTGCAAAAGCCCTTGGTTTAGGGTTCCGCCAGGGACTAAGTTTTCGACAGATCGAAGTCATTCATGATACCAACGGACGGCCCAATTTGGGTCTGCATCACAATGCTAAAGAGATCTATGAGCAGCACGGCATTCAGAAAAGTTTTTTGAGCCTGTCGGACGATGGCCGGTATGCAGTTGCGGTCGTGGTTTTAGAGGTGTGATTGTACTGGAATTTTGAAACGTAAACAGCATTGCATCACCTCTCATTCTCCTGAGGAAACCATCCGTCTCGGAGCGTTCCTGGGACAAAAGTTGAAAAGTGGCTCAGTTGTCGCCCTCAGTGGCGAACTGGGTAGCGGGAAAACTTGTCTTACCCAGGGCATTGCAGTGGGGCTCAGGGTACCAAAAAACTTATGTGTCACAAGCCCTAGCTACTCACTGATAAACGAATATCCGGGGCGACTCCGGCTTTATCATGTTGACCTCTACCGTCTGGAGCACGTGAGCGAACTCGAAGAAATTGGCCTGGAAGAAATCCTTTGCTCAAATGGCGTCACGGTTATTGAATGGGCTGAAAAGCTACTGAACTTCCTGCCCGATGAACGCCTCTCCGTGTCGATTTACATCGTTAACAATCAAACCAGAGATCTCCATCTGGCGGGATATGGACGAAGGGCCGCTGATTTGGTAGAGAAATGTGTCAATTTCTAAATAGCTAAGGGCCCATCCATAAACGGATCTTAAGACACTGGGCACTAAGGACTGTTTCATGGCATTGATCGTTCAGAAATACGGCGGCACGTCGGTTGCAGATCTTGACCGAATACGAAGTGTTGCTCATCGAGTTTCCGAAATCTACGGCGCCGGAAATGAGGTCGTTGTAGTCCTTTCAGCGATGGCAGGCGTTACAGATGGACTCATTCAACTGGCCCGTGAAATTACCAGCGATCCTAATAAACAGGAACTCGACGTTCTCCTGGCCACCGGCGAACAAACAACTGTCTCCCTGTTTTGCATCATGTTAGAATCAATGGGGTATCCGTCCAAGTCTCTCTTGGGTTACCAGGCAGAAATCGTGACTGACCGGGCTTTCGGGCACGCACGGATTCTGGACATAAAGGCGAACCGTATCAAGGATCTCATCAACAAAAGAAAAATCGTGGCAATTGCCGGTTTCCAGGGCCGTGACGCAAAAGGAAATATCACGACATTGGGCCGCGGCGGCTCCGATACTTCAGCCGTCGCCCTGGCGGCCGCCCTGAAAGCCGACGTGTGTGAGATCTACACAGATGTGGCTGGCGTCTATACTACAGACCCCAATATCTGCAAGCGCGCAAGAAAACTGGACAGGATCTCCTATGACGAGATGTTGGAGATGGCCAGTCTGGGTGCAAAGGTACTGCAGATCCGGGCAGTTGAATTTGCCAAGAAATTTAATGTCCCTATACACGTCAGATCTTCTTTCAACGAGGAGGAAGGCACCATGGTGGTAGAAGAGGATAAGGACATGGAACGACTGGTGGTATCAGGCATCTCGTACAGCAAGGACGATGCACGCATTACTCTTACTGGAGTTCCTGACCGGCCCGGCATTGCATCGCGGATTTTCACCAGTATTTCCGAGGCTGGCATTATCGTAGACATGATCATTCAGAATACACGGAAAAGCGGCCTCACAGATCTCACATTCACGGTACCAAAGAATGACTACCAAACGGCTATGTCAATTCAGAAGGAGATAGCCCATGCTATCGGGGCAGAAGAGGTCCTTGGCGACGAACAGATTGCAAAGGTGTCGGTCATCGGTGTAGGCATGCGAAGCCATTCCGGCGTGGCGGCCAAGATGTTTTCAACCCTTGCAAATGAGAATATCAATATTATGATGATCAGTACCTCTGAGATAAAGATCTCATGTGTGATAGAAGAAAAGTACACGGAGCTGGCTGTCCGAGTGCTTCATAACGCTTTCGGATTGCATGAAGCGTAGAGGATTAAAGAACTGGGGAATTGAGGAATTCAAGGATTTCCTTCAATTCCTGAATCCCTGAATCCCTAATGAGAAACTTCAGTAAGGCCCAACAGATCATCTTGCTGGCCATCGGGCTAACCGTCCTCATCCTGAATCCTTTTACGCCACTTCACGGCCCTTTCTCCTTCTGTTCCACATCTGAATCCCAACCTCACGAGCAATACGCCGTTGAGATCACAGGGCCTGTCCGTAGGGCCGGCATCTACACCTTCAACAATCCCCCAACCCCATGTGAGGCAATTCAAAGGGCAGGAGGTCTCGTGGGCGACCGTTCCGTCCCTTTTGAGACTCAGCCTGAAAAAATGGAGACCGGTATGCGCATAGAAGCAGATAGGTTTACCTTGTCCCGTATGAACGTGAGGGAAAGAATCGTGTTAGGAATTCCTGTTGACCTCGATCAAGCCGGGGCAGACGAACTGGTCCTTATTCCGGGAATCAGTCATGGCCTGGCTCAACGTATCGTCGGGGTCAGAGAGACCCGCGGCTGTTTCAGAACGTGGAATGATCTCAGAAGCGTAAAAGGCGTCGGACCTGCGAACATCAAGCGTTTTCAAGATTACATTGATCTCAGCGAATTCCGTACCTCCTAAGAAGGGCGATCATATCCGTTGCTGAAGCTGGAAAATCAGTTAGTTGGAAGTTCTCAATATGGTCGGGGTTTTGTTATTGCGGTCGAAACGAAGCAATCCGGCGAAGCCGTTGCGAGCCCCGAGTATGCGGGCGAAGCAATCCTCGTCAATAAGGAAATCACTTCACTTCGTTCGTGACGACCCTTCGGATCGGATTGCTTCGTCGTCCCACCCGCGGGACTCCTCGCAATGACCCGAATAGACCACGCCAAGCATCCCCATTTTTCCCTAGGTGCGTGTCCGAGAATGCGGGAATAAAAAAGACCTCTTATTGTTAAGCTGTCGCAAATAGAGGCCAAATGTCTATGGAGCTAGATTCGTTTTGAGTATATGCTTACAGGTTTCCGCAAAGTGACTGTTTTTTGACAAAAGGCTTCTACGCCACCCGTTTTTAAACAGCCATTTGGGCTAATTTTCCTGCTTCAAGGCATACCTCTCCACAGAAAATCGTTTTTACAATCTTCTTTAAGTTGTGAACTGCGCAAACCAGAGAAAATTCTCCGCCCCCTTTTTCGTATCCTCGCAAAATAAAACCTCTAAAGTCACTATTCTTTATTTGACCAAAAACAGGTTCAACAATTTTTTTTTGCTTGCGGTATATTTCTTTTGAAGATTCCTGCTCCATCTTTTCAAGCATTTCTTGTCGTAAGGGTTCTTTGTCGTCAGAATTTATGGTACGCGGTTTACCTTTTTTAGAATCACAGCACCTACCACGGATTGTTGGTAAGCCACGCAAGAACCGATTTTAGTAGGTCTTGCGTGGAATATGACTTTGGGGTGTGGAGGGTCTTGATAAGGATTTCCTTGGGTGAAATATTGATCAACTCGCAAAAAGTCGTCACTCCGGTGAAAGCCGGAGTCCAGAGCCTTTGTAACTAGCTGAATAAACTGGATTCCGGCTTTCGCCCGCCTGCGGGCCAGAGCCTATGGCGGAGAGCCCGGAATGGCAGAAAGAGGTGTTTTTCGACTTTTTACGAGTCCATCAATATTGATGCAGGAAATAGCCTTCATGCAGAAATATCATAATCAATAGGCAGTTAAGCCCAAGCATTCAATCTCCGTTCGGGTTCCCCGTAGGATTTTGCCTTCATAAGGTATTCTCCCAGATCCGAATCCATTCAAAAAAGCCTTTAAAATCAAGGGATAGCAAACCGCTGCCATTTGGTACGTTACTTGCTGAAAGAAGTGCGAAGGGGTTCGTAAGTTGCCTTCCCTTTAGGTAACTTCTCAAAAAGTCAGTGTTCTCGTCATTGCGAGATAAGCGAAGCAATCTCCTTGGTAGCACTTAGATTGGTTCGTCGCTAACGCTCCTCGCAATGACCCGAAATCACAGTTTCAGGGAATTACCAGGACTTATTGAGAAGTTACCCCCTTAGAACTTCACACACCGGAGTAACAAAGTATGAGAATGGTTTTGATCTGGTTGGGCATGATATTGTTTTCTTGGTGTTTTGCAATCTGGGCCACCTATGGAGCCGTAAAAATTTACTGTACGTTCTGTGGATAGTTGGCCTTGCCTTTCAAGTTTTCCGCTAATGTTCCGATAAGACCAGAGAGGAATGACACTCCTCCTTTCCTTCCTGGGGGCGGACATGCAGTGGGAGCGTGTTCCGCCCCTTCCTTTTAGCCCCTGTCCCCAGGCTTTGCATCCCTCAAGTTTTCTTCCTCACGTGCCGATAACACTTCCATGGCCGGAAGGGCCTCCACCTTCCAAAACAACCATTTAACGGGGAACAGCTAAATATATACATCAACCCACCTTGAGGAGGCCCCCGGCCCTTTTTTATTCCAACATGGAAAACCTAGTCCTCTGGACTAGGGCAGAGACAACGGGGCACGGTCATGTAAACAGGTAGTCCCATGAAGTTGTAGATTTCTTCACTAAAGGAAGATATTGCAATGTCCCACGTGACTGATGTTGAATAGGACATTCAAATTCGTCCCTTACAATTTCATTATCGTAATTGAAATGGCTATTTACATGGAGAATCCTTTATCTTCGTAATCTCACCATCTAGTAGTATGTATTTTTTTTTCAGGATGTTACGGGTCGTGAATACTGGCGGCGCCATGGTCAAGAAGGGGTGGCACGGGTCTTGCTCTCCTTGCTTCGCAAACGGTTCGGATTGATGGCGTGAAGCATCAATAAGCGGATCAAAGGAGGGATAGAAAATGCCTTACGAGCTTTGCACCACATACGATGAAAATCAGGGAAAGGAGAGAGCCCTTAACACATGGCCACGTCTTTCGAGGTTTTTCACTGACGTCGACACGGCCCTTGATTGGATAACGGAAAGGCTCGACAGGAAGTTCGTCTCGGCCATGGAACGTTGCGTCAACGAAGATCCGAACAGACATAGAGAAATGAAGCTTCTTAAACGCACCGTTTTGGTGCTTGTGTGCGTGGGGCTCGGGATCACGGCCGTCTCTATCAAATTCGCAGTAGAGGCTCAGGCAGTCTATGCGGTCTTTGGCTAAACTTGGCCACAAATTCGCGCAACAGTCGCAGGAGATTGATAGAGACAATGACGACGGATGTTCGACATAACCTTAGATGCTTTTATGCTCGCAGGTACCAGCTCAAAATGGGCTTGGGCACGAGTTTATGGATGACATTTTGCAAATACTATGGAACATTCATTTGCAGTTGGATAAACTGGTTTGCTATCTACACTGTCCATATCCATCGAAACGTTAACTTTCTGGGAATTACAACCCCCTTCTGATGCTGTCTCAATTGCCACGCAGCGCCAATGCCGATCCGATGAATGAACACGGATTCCTCAACTCTCTTCACAACCCGTCAGACGAGACTCAGGCGCTGAAAAGGGCTCTTGTGGATTTGGGGTTGCTCGTGTTTTCCTGTCTTTTTGGAATCTGCCTGTTGTTCTGTGCCATGTCAGGAGCGACACAATTGTGTTTTTATCTTTTCGGATAATCTCGGCGTCAATTTCATCGCACACACCGTGACTCGGGCGTTATTTTTGCAAAAATCTATTGGATCAATCTTGACTCACATTGCAATGTATGCCAATTAAGAGAAAAATAGAAGCAATAAGAGCTTCAAGGACCTTTTTCCGCTGCAGATGCGAATTTCTAGCAAACTAAATGAGCAATATACTTATCATTGAGGAAAGCCAGAATTGGATGACCTTGCTTTCAAGGGCTTTTTCGCCTCCTCACAAGCTCAGCTACTGGCCCGATGGAACGGATGTTTCCGGGAAACTGGGACAGGAACATAGCGACGCGATTATTCTGGACCTCCAGATCGAGCAAGAAAACCCTTTTGCCCTCCTGGGCCGACTGAAGTCAGCAGCTCCCCACACTCCAGTCATTGTTACAAGCGAAAATGAAAATGCGGAATTGATTGTAAGGGCAGTCAAAGAGGGAGCCTTTGAGTTTATTCCCAAGCCCTACTCGCAGGAAAGAATCAAGCTGGTGCTTGAACAAGCACTTGAAAACCGTAGCCTGAAAAATGAAATTGATTATCTGAGACGCGAACAAGATGTCATTTACAGTTTTGATCGGATCATTGCGCGTAGTACGGCCATGAAGCAGGTAGTATCTACGCTGAAAAAATTTTCTGAGACTGACGCAACCATATTGGTTACAGGAGAAACAGGCACAGGAAAGAGTTTTCTTTCCGGAGCAATCCATTTCAATAGTCACAGACGAAAAAAGCCCTTCATAAAGATCAACTGCACCAATATTCCGGAAACTTTGCTTGAAAGCGAGTTGTTCGGCCACGAAAAAGGGTCATTTACAGGCGCCAACAAGACTCGTGTTGGGAGATTTGAACAGGCAAATGGCGGGACCGCGTTTCTGGATGAAATCGGTGAAACGAGTTTAGATCTTCAGGCAAAGCTGTTGCGCGTGTTAGATGAGAAATCCTTTGAGCGTGTGGGAGGAAACCGGACGATCCATTCTGACGTAAGGGTCATCACAGCCACGAACAGGGTTCTGGAAGAACAAGTGGAAGCCGGAAAATTCCGGGAAGACTTCTATTATCGTGTGAATGTACTGACCGTGCATCTTCCTTCTCTTCGACAACGAAGGGCTTGTATTGAACCCCTTGCACATTACCTTCTTGAAAAAAGCTGTCGTTCATTGAGAAAGGAAATCAAGGGCTTCTCTCATGCTGTTATCAAGATGTTTGAAGCTTATACCTGGCCCGGAAACATCCGACAAATTGCCAACACGATTGAACGGGCAGTCATACTTGAAGAAACAGACACGATCCGGGAAGAAAACATATCTCTCCTCAAGCCGATCACCTCACCACAGGCACAAGCCGAAACCACTGTGACAGAAGAGCCATCTTCAACAGCACATCCTTTGCAAGAACATGAGAAGGAATTCATACTAAAGGCCTTGGAGGAAAGCCTTTGGATCCAGAAGGATGCTGCTGAACGCCTTGGCATCAGTCCCCGAGCCCTGAACTACAAGATAAGGAAGCTTGGCATTACCCACCAGCGCTGGCGAAAAAACAAATGATATCAGTCTTTCAAGGAGGTTTTTTTGACAGAATATTCAGGATTGAAATCATACTAATTACGTTATTGAAATTCAAATCCTTGTCATAGGCATAATTCCATCCCCTGAATTCCAATTGCCGCACAAGAGAGCTGTAATTCGATTTTCACCCACTGTTAACCAATTGATATTTCAGCATATCCGCGTTTTTCTACAAGAGTTAATTTCCATTTCTTCTCTGGCACATGTGTTGCACATTGATTCTGTCAGCAAATGATTGCTTGAGCACGTTCTTTGAACAAGACCATAGTCAGATGTTCGAAAAAGGCAAACCACTCGCAAGGGTGGGACGCAAAGCCACTGGTCCGCCGGA
>JAFGFW010000039.1 GCA_016930875.1 Deltaproteobacteria bacterium
CAAATCAACTGTCCAACGGAACACACGAGATCACCGCGTTCATCGAGTTGACGGCCGGTGGCAGTCGAACTATGAGCCCTACATTTACCGTAGGCAACAGCACAAACACGCCGCCCACAGCCGACAACCAGTCCGTAACTACCCATGAAGACATATCCGCGGGTATCACACTTACTGCCACCGATGTTGATGGAGGCAGCCTCGCGTATACGTTAGTCGACCAGACCTCGCATGGAACATTATCAGGCACGGCCCCCAACCTGACCTATTCGCCTGACGTGAACTACAACGGTTCAGACACTTTCAGCTTCAAAGCTAACGATGGCCAGAGTGACTCGGAACTTGGCACGGTAAGCATTACGGTGAGCGCCGTAAACGATGCCCCCGTACCTAATGATCAATCTGTCAACACAGACGAAGACAGGGCAATTAGCGGTACTCTGGACGCTAGTGACGTAGATGGTGACATACTCACGTATGTGCTTGTAACCAGTGGAAGCAAGGGCACGGCATCGGTAACCAATTCATCAACCGGCGCCTTCATATACACCCCAAATGAAAACGCTAATGGTACCGACGCCTTCACTTTTAAGGTCAATGACGGCACCACAGACTCGAACACAACAACGGTTACGGTGACTATTACTCCTGTAAATGACGCCCCGTGCTTGACAGCATCGGCGCAAAGAGCGTAGACGAAAACTCGCTGCTTACATTTACCGTCACGGCAACAGATCCTGATGGCGACACACTTACATACTCTGCCGGAAACCTTCCTACGGGCTCAAGCTTTGATGCTGACACACAGAGCTTTGCCTGGACCCCGGGCTACGGATCTGCCGGAAATTACGCGGTAACCTTTACGGTGACTGACAGCGGCGCTCCGGCCCAGAGCGATTCTGAGCAGGTAACCATCACTGTGGGTGACGTCAATAGACCGCCTACAGCCGATGCAGGTGACGACCAGACCGTTGACGAGGGAGATACGGTCACTTTGGATGGCTCAGGTTCATTTGATCCTGACGGCACGATCTTCTACGGTTGGTCCCAGACAGCAGGGCCGGTTGTGACGTTGTCTGATGAATCGGCCGTCCAGCCAATATTCACTGCTCCGGATGTTGAAGAGGATGGCGCAACTCTATCCTTTCAGTTGACAGTGACCGACAATGATGGACTCGAATCGACAGCCACCTGCATTGTGTATGTTTCCTGGGTAGACGATTCCGCCATCCTGACCAGCCTGTCCATCAGCGGGTCGAGGTCGGTAGTGGAAAACAGCACCTCTAACTACACAGCCACGGCCGCGTTCAGCGACGGGAGCACAGAGACTGTCAGCGCAAGCGCCGACTGGAGCGAGGACTCATCTTATGCCAGCATTAGCGGTAGCGGCGTACTAACTGCGTCAGAGGTAACCGGTGACGAGACAGTGACAATTACGGCAAGCTATACTTCTTCTGGTGTGACAAAGACGGATCAGAAGTTGGTGACGATCACAGATGTGCCGGAATCCAATCTTCCCCCTTCAACACCGGTTATCACATCTCCCTACGATGGCCAGATGGAGTGTGACCTTATGCCGAGCATTAACACCGAACTTTTCTCAGATCCTGATGGGGACCCGCAGAGACAAAGTCAATGGCAAATCAGCAAACAAGAGGACATATCGTCCCTGACTCTTGATATCACTACCACCGATCAGCTCGTAGAACTGCCCGTTCCCCACACGTTGCTTGAAGCAGACACGACATATTATGTGCGGGTCCGATTTTACGATGTACATGGTGAGGCCTCTGACTGGTCAGACACTGTTGAGTTCACCACCACTATTGACGACAACGATTTTGACGCTAACGGTGTCCCAGACGATCAGGAAGTTGGCGACGACGTGGACCTCAATGAAGATGGCGTTGCTGACAATGACCAGCCAGGCGTCATGAAATGCGCACAATACGTTTATAACAATGTCACCATTGGCGTTGGCAAGGGGTCTAATTCCGTAACTGCCATAGAAGCCGTTGAAACGATTGAGCCGTCAAGCGTTTTTGACAACCCGTTTTTGGAGTTCATTGTGGGGCGTAACATCATAAGACCAAGGAGTCTGATATTCGGACTTTTTTCTTATCGAATTCGCGTTGACGAACCCGGAGCGATAGCCACAGTGAAGATCTATTTCTCGAAAAAGATTTCACGGGGTTCAATCTTCTGCAAATATGACACGGTCAGCGGCTGGCAGGACTACTCCGAATATACGACTTTTGAGAAAAATCGCAGGTCTATTACCCTGGAAGTCAAAGACGGCGGCTATGGGGATAGCGATGGAGTGGCCAATGGCATCATCCTCGACCCAGGTGGAATTGCCGAACCAAGCAGCGAGGAGGTTGGATCTGCCTTGAGTGGTGACACAAGCATTGGATGTTTCATTAATACTGCCGGATTTGACTCAGACTCATGTGAGGGGTCCACCAAAATCGTCGCCTCATGTGAGCCCGTTATTCGACTAATAGTAGTCCCGCTGGTAGGAATCAGGTATGTTCTTGTTAATGCTTTTGGGACGACCGGCACTGTAACCGGACTCCTGCTCGCAGGGTTTTTTCTGGCTGGCTTGCTACGGAACCATGGCAGGTTACTCTCAGGAGGTCAGGAATCGTTCATAGAGCGCTAGATGATCGTCCAAGCAACTGACCCCGCACAAGAAGCAATCGGGGTCAGTTGCTTTTTATATGCCAAGAGCCCTTAAGTCTTTCTCATGAAGGTTTCATAACTTGAACGATAGATACTGGTAAGAGTCAAAAATGCTGTGATGACCAGGGGACCGTATATAATTCCCAAGATCCCGAAGACTTTTAGGCCACCCAGAACAGATAGAATGACCAGGAGTGTGTGCATCTTAACCTTGTTTCCCACGAGTCTGGGTTTAACTACATATTCTATGGTAGAGGAGACAACCAGGAAAAAAACGATGAAGAAAATACCTGCTGCTATCCTACCCTTCAGGAACAGATAGATAGAAGCCGGAATAAAGACAGCGCCAATGCCCACAATGGGAAAAAACGCCAGGATGGCCATGATTGAGCCCCAAAGGAAGGGCGAACCTAGACCAAACAGAACAAAAACAATGCCTCCCAGAGTTCCTTGAATCAGCCCGGATATACCGTTCACTACAAGGACTACCGAGGCCATGGCATGGAATTTGTCCATGAGTTTTCTATCTTGATCCTCAGGAAGCGGAGAAAGCTCTATAAAGAAAGCGATAAGGTCTTTGCCGTCAATTAGCAAGAAGAAGATGATCAGGAGCATAAAGGCAAAGTTAATGACAAACTTCAAGACGTTTGTAGCAACGGTGCTCACTTGCTCGTAGAGAAACAGGCCGACGAACCTTCCAAGCTCGGACAAGGCTTTGTTGAGGTGCTCAACGCCTAGCTTGATGTCAAAGTTTGCAAGAATGCCTTCGATACGTCCTATAATTTGGCTGTTTTGCAAGAGTTCCTTAAAATCCTGGCTTATGGCAGCATTGGTACCCATGACATACAGGTTGTATGCTTCCTTGGAAAGGGCGCCTATTATGAACACCAATGGCACAAAAACCACCAAAAAAATAATTGTACACGTGATCAGAGAAGAAAGTACTGGCCGCATCTTTTTGGCAAAGAAGCTGTAAACCGGATAGAAAATACCAGTCAACACAAAGCCAAGGACCAGAATAGACACAAAGGGCCACAGGACTTTGCCCACAAGAAAGATAGTAATCAGGAATATGATGATGAAGTACCTGAATATCATCTGTGTGGAGGCTGGTTCAGGCGTTTCATGGCCCAGGTTTTTATCCATAGTAGTCATCCTTCTCATTTTGGCCGTCTTCTCTCAAGGCTCCACGCAAGGAGACTCGTGACAAGGAAGGCCAGAATACCTGCCATGGCTGCGCTGCGCCACGGCGTTTTTTCTTTCATCAGACTCAAGGTGGGTACGAATATCAGTATCCAGCAGGCAATGTGCCACGGCTTTACTATGCTGGCAACGGATCTACCCACAAGCCTTTCCCAGCTTCTACGCAAACTTTCTCTTTGGATCTCCCTGACAAGCTCCTTTGCCTCAAGATCCGTATGCATTGAATATCCTTTATCTTCCTCAACATTGTGGTCATAATGTTGTCTTTTCTCCAATGATCCATCGACTCCCCAATACGTCCACGTGCCATCTCTTTTGCCCATAACCCAATGACTTTCAAGCGCCTTTTGGCCGCTGCTATGCCAGTCTGTCCACTTGCCATACATCTTTCCATAGAGGAATTCGCCCTCCGTAATCCTGGCTCCGTTTTCGGTCCACTTCAACCAACTACCGGTTTTTTTCCCTTTTATGTATTCCCCCTCTAATTGCTTCTGTCCGTTCTTGTACCAGAACACCCATTTTCCGTGCCGTTTTCCTTCAAGCAAGCAGCCCTTCGCATAAATGGATCTTGGCCGCCAAAAATATCGTCCCCTTGACCAATACAACGTGACTTTTTCAGGCTCTGGCATTGTTCCGTTCACACTAATGAAAACTCAGTTCAAGTTTGCCAACATTGCCTACTCCCATGCTTCCAAGGGATCTGTATTTGGCCGGGATGCTCTTTGTCGAAATCCATGACTCACGGCCCGGATCATACTTGAAGTACAATAAGGTCGTATACCTGAACACGGGCACACCAGGTATTCGGTAGCGAACCGCCAACTTCATGTAACAGTGTTCTCTTTGCTGGATGCCACCAGCAGGGCCAGGGATATCCGGGACCTGCAACCTGACAGGAGTTGCCTCGGACTCAACCTTCTGGTGGATTTGAGGCATGTTGGCCAACAATGCCACCTGGCCGGCCCAATACCAAAAGGCGTCCACTTTATATATGAGCGCGCTCATAGCTCCTTGATTCCTGACATGGATGCCGGAGTAGTCAGGAACGATCATAATGACAGGTCGAGAAATCCCAAAATATCCCAGTACGACGAGGAGGAGGAGTAATATGCAGCAGCCGCCAATTGCCCCTTTCTTAGTGAGGTTTCGGAGCTTTTCCTTGAAATAGTCTACCTCCTTACTCATGATACCGCTCTACCCTATCCTTTTTGACGGCTACCAGGATATACAGTCGGGGTTCATCAATTAGATCTTGAATCTCGAATCCATAGGGCTCAAACAAGTCTTGAGCCTCCGATCGCTGCGGAAAATCGTCCAGAGGGAAAGGGGACTTCTCTTTCAATGAGTCAATAAACGATTTGCCCATAGGATGACTTATCACCATGCGCCCGTTTGGCTTCATCATCCGGCTAATATTGGCAATACTGCTGTCTTTGTCCACAATATTCGGATAACAGGCGTTCATCATGGCTACATCAATACTGTCGCTAGAAAGACTTATGTTCCGGACGTCCGCAGCAATGGCAAGGGCATAGGGATACTGTTTTCTGAGGTGCGCCAACATAACCTCCGAAAGGTCACAGGCAAATATCGTCCGTGGTTGATAAGCCCGGATCAAAGGAATCAATATGCCTGTGCCTGAACCCACATCCAGAACAGTCTCTCCTTTGTTGATCCTGGCTGAAGCCACAATCTTTTGCAGGCGCTCAAGTACGCCTTCGGGCAGAGGCGGATCAAAGACGTGGATAAGGCCACTGAAGAAATCCCGCTGGACCTGGTTGATTCTACTGATTTCGTCGTTAGTCGGCTTCATGCCCGAATCCGTTCACAGGAGTCCCTTTTCTATGAGAAAACTCATAGTCCTGTGGCTGATTGTTGTGGATTGGCTGATAGCACGCGAGAAGCCATGCATGGCGCCGGCGGAAGCGTTTGAATCGACCATGGTCAGGCCATTGTCTAGTTCTTCTCGAATCTTCGCCCATTCCTCTTGCGGTGAGACCTTGTGGGCCAGTCCAATGTCTTGATACAAAGATCTCAAGAAAGTGGAAAAGACTTTGTTCGCCCCTCCTTTTTCACTATCCGAAAGTCCCTCAATCACCATGGCCATTTGCGAAGCCATTATGAGGCTGGCCTTCATTCTTTCACCCATCATGAAACCGAGGATCGCCTCTTTTTCTGTCATGTGCCCTCCCATCGTCGTTGCTTCGTTCAGGAGCCAAAAAGATCCTTTTCAGCCCGACGTACTTCTTTAACAAAGACCTTGACTTTCTCATAGTCCTTTTTGAATCGAACAGGTTGTCCATTTCCATCTCGTGCGTTGGTTCTTGTGCAGCTATCTACACCAAAGGGTTTGACAGCCATTACCCCTTCATAGACATTTTCTGGTGACAGTCCGCCAGCCAGAATGACAGGAATTGAACTCGACTCAACAAGCCGACCGGCCGAAATCCAGTTGCACGTGAATCCTGTGATGCCCAAATACCCTTCAACCGGCTCATTGCCAAGCCACGTGTCGGTTAGAAAATAATCGCTTGCGGCCTCAAAACATCTGGCGATTTCCAGTGTCGGAATCCTCTCAATGCTTGTTGGGGTGGGAATGGGAACAGAGCGCATAAGTTCAATTCTTGGGAATCGGCCTTTTATTGAAATCTGAAGCTCAACAAGAGCCTCCCAAGGCATCCTGCCGCCTTGGGCAGTATACAGGGATTCGCAAAAATGCACAATATCCGGCTCGTAGTATTCAATAGCCTGAAACAACACGTCTTTTGTATCAAACAGCGGAATCAGACTGTGCTTCACCCGACTTGCCTTTGAGACAAGGATTGCCTCTTTTACGGCCGGCGACTTCCAGTCTTTGTCGGAGAGGATAACACTTCCAATGCGGTCAACACCAAGCTCGATAACTCCCTCGGCCTCCCTGGGATCCTGTATCTCGTAGATCTGAACAGCGATTCTTGTTTTTTTCATTGCCGGAGGCCGTTTGGGTTTCAATCTCACAACCTGCAATCCAGAATTTCCTATCGCCATCCACCGAGTAAATGAAGATGGACGTGAAAGATGGCTTGGCCTCCGCCCCGCTCCACATTAAAAAGGAGTTTATATCCTGATGCGGCAATACCCTGCTCCTTCGCCGTCTCCTGACCCTTGAGAATCATTTGAGAGATGATCTCTTTGTCTTTATCCGTGACCTCATTGATACTTCGGATATGTATTCTGGGCACAATGAGCAAATGAACCGGGGCTTCTGGATAGATGTCTTTAAATACGACCATGGATTCGCCCTTGAATAAAAAATCAGCTCGTTTTTCCCCTCTGATGATTTGACAAAAAAGGCAATCCTTTTGCATGGTTCGCATACCCCCTCACCTGACAGCAATTATTGATCCGCTTCACATGACGACGTAAAGAATTATGGTAGGCGTTCACAGGTTCAAGGTTACCTTTCTTGCGTTGACCTGCCTACGCCGGGCTAGCCGGCCAGACCTACGGCGGGATGAAACCACAAATCAACCATTCAGATTTTTGGTAAACCCTGAACCCTTGAACTTCTGAATCCGTGAACGGTTACGAATTGTATCAGGTTCGTTTGCGCGTCCTTTCAAGCGACGGGCGAAATTTTCCCCGAACTCCTCCGATCTTCTTGTCTGCCTTCTTGTGTTTGTCATAGTCAGGATCCCTTAGGATCTTGCGCTCGACGTCCTTGACTCTGGCCTTTTGCATCTGTTCCAAAATTTTTTCCTTCTTGGGCCGAATAGCCTTCTTGACCTTTTCCGTCTCCTCTTTTGCCTTCTTGACCTTGTTGAGTTCTCTGGTGATTTCCGGCCTCAGAGAAGTTTCAGCTTCCTTCTTCTTTGTCATGACACACCTCTATGTTGGCATTTTTTTCGTAACTCAATAATATGGGGTTACGGCAACTGCGCTGCCGGATTTTTTTTAAATTACTTTCTTTCGCCCTGATCTGTCTATCCAGATGCGAAACATCTCGCAATAACCCCTCGCCCCCGGGTCCGTGCGCAGTTGCTCCAGGTCATACTTCATTTTCAGGGACCAATTCGGGTATTCACTGGTTGTTCCCGGCAGATTTTGCTGCCTGTTATCCTTAAGCAGGTCTTCCTGGCTCAACACAAAGAGCTTGGCCGGCGCCAGGGCAAGAAAGCCCACCACAGCATTGTGAATCTCACCAGTAACCTCAGGATAGGCCTTTGGGTCTGTGCCACACTCAACAGAAAGAAGGCCCATCTCATGCAGCAGCCTCAGCAACTTCTCCTTGTCTGCCTCCCTTTCAGCAGCAGCCCGGGCAATAGCCTGTTTGTTTTCTAACATCCCTGCATCCTTGCGAATCTCGATGTCCCTGTGCGTCCAGAATCCGGCCAGGGTGGGCAGATCGTGGGTGGCAGCCGTAACTAAGGCTAGTTCGGGATAATCCGTCGTCCGAATGAAGTTCTGCTGATCATCCTTTTCAAAATAGAGGAGCCTGTAGGAGAAGACGTTGGCTTCAGTCAGTCTTTTTCGTATGTACCGTGGCACGGTTCCGAGGTCTTCACCAATGATGACCACCTTGCTTCGCACGCTCTCCAAGGCAAGAATCATGAGCAAATCCTCAAAGGGCTGTGACACATAAGCCCCTTCTCCCGGGGGCTCCCCCTCAGGTATGTAGTAAAGATGAAAAAACCTCATAACATGATCAATTCGCAAGGCCCCTCCAAAGGAGCAATTCTTCCGAATCTCTTTGACGAACAGGTCGTAGCCGCTTTCTCGGAACCTTTCTGTGTTGGGGGGAGGGAAACCCCAGTCCTGACCGTGTTGTGAGAATGCGTCCGGAGGAGCTCCCACCCGGGCCTTGGGAACAAAATAGTCCTGATAGGCCCAGAAGTCAGCGCCGAACCGGTCGATGGCCAATGCCAGATCATGGTACAGACCGATACACATCCCCTGTGTCTTTGCATAGTCCTGGACTTGAGCAAGCTGTTCCTCTAACTGCCATTGCACATATTCGTAGAAAAGAATTTCTTGCCAGTGTTCCTCTCGAAATTGCCGGACTGCTTCCGTGTCAGGCCGGTGATATTCCGAAGGCCATTGCGGCCAAATCCATACATCTGGATTGCGGGAGCGCATGAATGCCTCTAAAGCGCTGAAGGTGGCGAAGTTCTCCAGCAATTGGCCTTCCCTTTGGAGATAGGCTTCCAGTTCCTTTTGCCGGTTGGTTTTTTCCCCTTGCCTGTTCCAGTGGTTCTTGAGAAAGGTTTGGAAGGTCAGCCTCAAAACATCTTTTTTTAGCGCCGCCACCCCTTCGTATTGCACGTTTTCAGATCTCGTGAACCCGGCTAACAGCTCTTGAGTGTCAGGTGTGTCAATCAGATGCTGCGCATCTGGAGAACATCGAAAATCCTCCAAGGCAGGAATATCCAGGTAGATAAAATTGCGGTAAAATCGGCTGATGGGGAGATAAGGGCTTATGTTATAAGGACTACGGTTAAAGGTGGCATGGAGTGGATTTAAGCCAATAATACCTCCGTGAAGGTCTTCTGACACCCAGTCTACAATCTTTTTCAGGTCGCCAAAATCACCGATACCCCAGTTCCTCTCGGAACGGACCCCGTAAAGGCTTATGGCAATGCCGGCAATGCGCCCGTCTTCCTGTAAGGCAGGCGGGACGTAAGTTTTATCAGGACATATGGCTACAGATATGGTCTGCGACTCATGGAAGCCTCCCGTTGTCACTGACAGATGAAACCGGTAATACCCAAGAGCCTCAAGTTGTGGGAAGGGAAAGCTCCATTTATGATAAACCTTGCCGGCCAGGCTTATGGAGTCGGAAAAAGACAAGTCCTTTTGAGTGTAAGAAATGCTTTGTGTCACATCCTGTTCATCAGTGATGGCCAGACAAACATTTAGGCCCTTGCTCTGTATCTCTTCCGGGCCCACAGGTACCTGAAAAATGAGTCTCCTTGGAAGGTCATAAAAATTAGCCACGATCGTAGGTTCGGCAAGACGACACCACTTGCCCTCCAGCCAGGAACGCCACGCCCCCTTCGCTTGGCTCGTGTCATCAGCCAAGACCCCTATAGCCCTGAGAATCTTTTTCTTGGTGTCCACAGGGGTTCGGTGGACGCTCCCCCAGTTGTCGATGTATTCCGGCTCGATCCCGTAGGAAAGGGCCAATTTTTCAATGATCGATTCTTTGGACAAGAGCACCCTTCGCAATTGCAGCCTGCTGAGCAGTTATGTTTTTAACATGTTATGTCGAAATGACCCCGTCTAGACTGGGTTCAGACTTCTTGCGAGTCCATCATGTTTGATTTTTTCATCTTGATTTGATAATTGAGTTGAGAACTTGCACCTGTCCCTTTTTGCACAAGGACTTCACTTATGAAAGTCACGTCATCTCCTGTTCTGCCCGAAGTAATCATTATTGAGCCCGATGTTTACAGAGACGAGCGTGGCCATTTTCTCGAAACCTATCAGGCCGAGCGGTATTTCCAACATGAACTCCCGGCCAGTTTCGTGCAGGACAACTTATCCTTTTCCGGACGAGGGGTACTGCGGGGATTGCACTATCAAATCGGCAAACCCCAGGCAAAGCTCGTCTGGGTCGTTCAAGGAGAAGCCTTTGATGTAGCTGTTGATATTCGCCGGGGTTCTCCAACCTTTGGCAAGTGGGTAGGCATAACCCTTTTTTCCGAGAAATACCGCCAGGTCTATATTCCAGAGGGCTTTGCCCACGGTTTCTGCGTGACCAACGAATATACAATATTAACATATAAATGCACAGATTACTATGCCCCGAAAGAAGAGCGTGGGATTCGATGGGATGATCCGTCATTGGCTATAGAATGGCCTGTTGCAAGGCCCATTCTTTCAGATAAAGATGGCGCATATCCAACTCTGAAGGATATCCCTCCAGAAGAACTCCCTGTTTTTAATTCAAGGCAATCAGGATGATAAAACAAGGCTTACAACGCACATGGCGGCTATTGCCTCCCCTCTTCCAACAGCGTCCATGCCCTCCATGGTCGTTGCCTTGATGTTGACACGTCCGGGTTCGATGTCAAGGAGCGTCGCGATATTGGCCTCCATGGCTCTGCAATAAGGGGCCAGCTTAGGGGCTTCGGCCAGTATCGTTGCATCCAGGTTGTTGACAGAAAAGCCCTTTTCACGAATCATTTCAACGGTTTTTGTCACAAACACTGTGCTCGAAATGTCCTTGAACTTGGAATCTGTATCCGGGAAATGACAGCCAATATCTCCCATGCCGGCTGCTCCCAGCAAGGCATCACACGTTGCATGAAACACAACGTCTGCATCAGAATGGCCCATGAGACCCTTTTCAAAAGGTATAGTCACGCCACCGAGGACGAGCCTTCGGCCTTGTACCAACCGATGCAGATCGTATCCCAAGCCCACGCGCATCTGACTCATCATGTCCTCTGTCAGCAAAACGTTTAGCAAACCCGCCAACTCTTATCCGCGAATTGAAATCATGCAAGCGACATGAACTCAAATCACCTATATCAGACCAACTAACCACCTGTCAAAACAAATGAAATGAATTGTCATCCTGTTCAATTCGTGTTATTTTTCAGTTGTTTTTAGGTAATTTCTCAATAACGTTGGGGAAGAAGACTTTTTCTGAAAGGCGATATCTTTGTTGAAAAACAGACACTCGTCCCGCGGCGATCATGCCAACCGCGTTGGCCCGGCCTTTTGAGAAGTCACATTTTTGTCAGAAAGGAGTTTGCGTGAAATCTGTTGCACTGATTATACGTGATGGCTGGGGCTATCGCAAGGAGAGTGAAGGAAACGCCGTCAAGGCGGCAAAGACACCCAATGTGGATTCCTATCTGGCAGATTATCCATGGACGCTGATCCATGCCTCAGGAGAGCCGGTGGGTCTTCCTGCCGGCTATCAGGGATCGAGCGAGGTCGGTCACCTCAACATGGGCGCAGGGCGCATCGTCATACAGGAGCTTAAGCGCATCAACGACGAAATGGTGGACGGCTCCTTTTTTCAAGCAGAGCACTTCAAAGCCCTGGTCCAAAACTGTAAGACAAACGACTCAAGGCTCCACCTCATGGGCCTATTACAGGACGAAGGCGTTCACGCTCACTGTGATCAATTGTTCAAAATCATGCATACGGCCACAAAGAGCGGTGTGGGGGAGATTATTGTTCACGTCTTCACCGACGGTCGTGACACACCGCCCCGTTCCACACTTGAATATCTTCATCAATTGAATGATGTCATGAATGAACTAGGCAACTGCCGTGTGGGTACTCTCATGGGACGATACTACGGCATGGACCGTTCAAAAAATTGGGACCTCACCAGCACTGCTTTCGAGTGTATCGTAAACGCTACCGGCCGCAAGGTTCAAAGCCCGGAAAGCGCTGTTGAGGAGTCCTACGCGAAAGACAAGACACCCGATGGCATTGAGATGTTTGACGAGTATATCCCTCCCTGTGTGGTTGGCGACTACCGTGGAATCAGCGATGGCGACTCCGTCCTCCACACGAACTTCAGACAGGATCGCGCCATTCAGCTTTCCATGGCCTTTGTTGATGATCACTGCCCGGGAAACCGCTCACGTCGCCCTGATTGCCTGTATGTTGGCCTTACGCGATATTATGACGAGTTCCCGCGTTTCATCCTTGCAGCGATGGGCTCTGGAGGTGGCATGAAAAACCTCCTCGGTGAAGTGATCAGCAACAGGGGCTTAAAGCAACTACGCCTGGCCGAGACACAGAAATTCCGCCACGTCACCAGCTTTTTTAACGGCAAGTCCACGCATCCCTATCCAGGGGAGGATCAGGTTGAGATAAAGAGTCAGTATGACCCGGCCACATTCGCGTCCCACCCGCAGATGAATGCCTACGATGTGCGAGACAGGTTTCTTCAACTCGTTAAGGATGGGAGTGAATATGCGCTTATCGTCATCAACTTCGCCAACTGCGATATGGTAGGACACACTGGTGACATGGCTGCCGCAACCAAGGCCGTCGAGGTGGTTGACGAATGCGTCGGGGACTGCATCAAACGATTACTTGAACTGGATGCCGAAATCTTGCTTACCGCCGATCACGGAAACGCCGAGGAAATGATCGATCCAAAGACCAAACGTGTGAAGACCAGCCACACCCTTAACCCCGTTGAGCTGATCTATATCAGTAGCAAGGCCATGGGTAATAAGCTCAAACCAGGAGGTAAGCTGGCCGACATTGCCCCCACGATACTCAAACTCATGAACATTGACATTCCTCCTGAAATGACGGCCATACAGTTGATCGAGGGCTAAGGGTTCGCGAAAAAATAAGTTCATATTTTTCTTGACAACCAGTTCCTTTTTACGGATGTTATCATGTATGTCATTCATCGAAAGGAGTAGAAAATGACAAATGTAAAGAAAAGCAAAGTTGTTGCCACGAAACCAGGCGTTGCCGCGAAAAAGACGACTAAGAAAAAGCAAACATCAAAAAAAGCGGATACGATGAGCGTTGGGATCAAGAAAGAATATCTCAAAAGCAGAGATGTTTGCAAAGTCACCTTTAGATTGCCGAAAATCGCCGCCCCTGACGCCAAAAACGTATGCATCGTAGGGGATTTTAATAATTGGAATGTTTACGCCAATCCCATGAAGAGGCTGAAAAATGGGGGGTACACCATTACGCTTGAGCTTAAGCTAGGAAAGGAATATCAGTTTCGTTATCTCATCGATGAGTCAAAGTGGGAAAATGATTGGAATGCAGACAAATACGTGAAAAGCCCTTTCGGAGACAGTGATAACTCAGTTATCATAGTTTAAAGTAATATCTTATTTGCCCAGGAGAGCCTCCGCCATTTTCAGATCTTCAGGCGTCGTAATCTTGATGTTACCAGGGTCACCAGGTATCACCTTAACTACCTCGCCGCACATCTCAACCAATTCGGCGTCGTCGCTACCCGCGTAATCTTCCTTCTGTGCGGCCACATGGGCACCCAGTAAAAGATTGTAATAGAAAGCCTGCGGGGTCTGGGCCATACGGATCATGTGGCGTTTCATGGTAACAACCACACGGTCCTCATCATCTATGGTTTTCACAGTATCACTTGCCGGCAAGGCAAGGATGCATGCCCCATGTTTTTCTGCTGTCTTGACACACTGCGTTATTTTTTCAATCCTGATCAAAGGGCGGACACCGTCATGAATAGCCAAAATCTCGAATCTTCCTTCAGTGGCCATTAAACCGTTGAAGACTGACTCCTGCCTTGAGGCTCCCCCCGAAACCAAATGAACCGGTTTGTGCAGTTCCAGCCTGCTGATTATTTTCTGTTGACACAGATCATAGTCCTTCTCGGCAATCACCAGAAATATCTCTTCTATGACATCACAGTTGTCAAAGGCAGACATGGTGTGGGCCAACACAGGACGGCTTCCCAACGTCGTGTACTGCTTTTTTTGCGCCGTCCCCATGCGAACGCCGTCCCCGGCAGCGACAATGACGGCAGCGACTCTGTTCTGTCTGTCCATAATGATAAGAACCGCACGCCTCTATTACTTCAGATAAAAAAGCTCTTTGGGAAGCGGTATCCCCTTGCCCATAGAATCCTCCCCATAGTTCACACTGGCCAGAATCCGGATGTCACTTAAGGCACGCTTGTCCCCTTGAAATACCACCTCGCGGATAACTTCCTTCTGGATCTTGCCCCCCGCCCATTGCAGATCAAGCACACTACTTGCGTCAAACCTGTCATAGCCCACACATAACTCCACCTGGCCACCGTAGTGCTGGACGATCTTGGCCACGAGCAGGCTCGGCCGGCTGTGAAAACCCATCTTTTGGGGTACGCCCGCTATGATGGTACCCCGTTCGATATTTTCATTCAAAAGCTCCTGAGCAACATCCTGGCCACCCACAAGGAACTGACAAACGTAATAGAGACCATAATTTACAATACAGTCAAGGATCTCTTCCGGCTTGACTGCCTTGCTCAATTCGTCACGCACTTCGATACAAATATTTTTGTACCCTACTTCATAGAGGTGACGCTCATAGTAGTGGAGGAGTCTGCGGGTCAACTCCAGAAGGTGCAGCACAACCGAGATGTAACCTCGCAAGCTCTTCAGCCTCATCTTCCGCAATTGGAGTTCGCTTCTGTTCACATAAGTGTCAAAGGAAGACTGAAGACTGTGAACGGCCATTTCAAATCGCCGCGCCTGCTCTTCGTTAAACATGCCGGGGACAATGGCCTTGATCTCATCTACGCAATGCGGTTGGTAAAAACCGTGCATTTCAAAGTCTCTGGATGTTCTCAAAAACTCGGTTGTGATCTTTAAGATATTCTTTTGCTCCTCTTTTAGGTTTTCATCGTCAATGTCAGACTCAAGGCGGTTTTTGCTCGGTATCCCAGGAAAATCATCCCAGACAAAACCGTCCGAGGGCAACTGTATCTCCAGGCGCTTAGCTTCTTCCAATGCCTTCGAACAGATGGACCGCAAGGAGCTTGTAAGGAACTTGTGGGTCCTGTACCCTGCTTCCTCGAACCGATTGGTATCAGCCAAATTGTAAAAAGGAAGCCTGATATAGATATGTTTTTGCGAGTAACTCGCCTCTGAGAGGTTTCTCACGCTGGAAACCAGTTCTCGATAATAATACCACTTCGAGCTGTTTTTTGCCCCATGAAAATCCAAGAAATCTTCCAAAAGCTTTGAGCTCGAGACCATCTGGGCATACAGTTTCTTGGTGAAGGTCTCACGGACAGGTTCACTTCCGTCAAGGTAGGCACAAAGCTTAAGAAAATCCCAGGAAAAATGGTGAACCTTTTCAGCAAAACCACCGCCTTGCAAAAGAGCTGTTGCTTGATGCATCAAAGATCCTTCCAAGAATCGGGAATATCCCAAGTTTCTATTATGCAGTTATGTCAGAGTAGGCCGTAAGCCGAGTTCTGTTTTCCGTATCGGTCACCCTTTACGGAACAACGATCATTCATCTTGGGGTGTTGATTGCTCAAAACCTCTTGCGACCAACCCGGAAACTCGGACGGGCCGTCCTCAAGTGCTTCCCTATTCGGTCTTACTCCAGGTGGGGTTTACCTAGCTTCCCCGGTCACCCAGGGAACTGGTGCGCTCTTACCGCACCTTTTCACCCTTACCCTCCGAGACAGGCACAAGGCCAATCCCTTAAGGCGGTGTGTTTTCTGTGGCACTTTCCTTCGCGTCACCGCGACTCCGCGTTACGGAGCACCCTGCCCTGTGGAGCTCGGACTTTCCTCCCGCATCCATGACTATGTCGAAGATGCGAGCGATCGTTTGGCCTACTCTGACACATGTTTTTCTTCTGCCACATCACGATTTTTCCAATAAATAATACGTTCGCAGTTCGGGCAAAACCTCAGCGAATCTCTTCTTTGCAATTCGTTGTACATTTGGGCAGGAATACTCATGTGGCAACCGGAACATGTTGCGTTTTCTACAAGGGCTACAGCCAGACCACCTCCCCCTCTTTTGAGCAGCTCATACCTTGCCAGTATCTTCGGGTCTATGGTCTTTGCCATGTCGCCCCTCTGTTTCTGCTGCTCAGAAAATGTATCCTGCGCTTGGCACACCTCAGTCTTAATGGCTTTTGCCTCTTGCTCAAATCTAGCCTTTACTGCTAGGAGACTATTCTCCTTGTCTTGGAATGCTTGTTTTAGGCTCTCCAATTCCTCCATACAAGCCAGAATCTTATCTTCCTTTTCTGCATTTGCCCCTTTCGTGTCTTCGATTTCCTTTAACACAGCCTGATATTCCTTGTTGTTCTTAATGGTCAGAAGCCTGGCTTTGCTCTTCCTGATGCGTTCAGCGCAGTCCTCCACCGCACTTTCATACTCTCGCTGTACCTTTCGATATTCCTGAATGCGGATCTTGTCAGACTCTAAATCTTGCTCCAGCCGTTCGATCTCTTCTCGGCTCTCTTTGATTCGTTCAGGTCCCGCGACTATTTGCCCCTTCAACTGGTCCAAGGCTTGATCTTTCTCCTGAATCTTGACCAACATCTCAATCTGTTTTATCACAATAACCTCCGAGACCCCATTATAATATCACTCAAATATACTGAAAACAATCCCTCTCCTCTTCGAACGGTTCAACCTGAACTGAATACCCTCTGTCTGACAGGTTTTCTCTCAACAGCGCCACAAGACCCCCAACCACGAGATGCTCTGAAGCAAAATGCCCAATGTCAATGAGCGCCCGTCCTGAATTCTCAACATGTCGCCCATCATGATAACCTAAGTCACCACTTACAAAAACCTGGGCATCAGAGGCAAGAAAATCAGCCAAGAGGCTTTTGCCACTCCCACTGCAAACGGCAACACGCCTGACTGTTTGCTTAGGATTTCCCACTATCTTGACTGTCTCTAATCCCAGGACCTGCTTGATCCTTTGTGCAAAACGTTGAAGAGAAATCTCCTTGCCAACGTCGCCGACTCGCCCCAGCCCATCATTTGAATTGCCGCCACCCACACCGTAAAGGTCATAAACCACCTCTTCGTAGGGGTGGACGGCATGTAGAGCGGCAATAACCTGAGGCAAATCCTTCTTTGCAACCAATACCTCTATCCGGTATTCTGATGCATGACTGACTTCTCCTCTTCGCCCCGTGAAGGGCTTGGCCGTGTCGCCAGGCTTAAAAGTCCCCACTCCTTCTGTCCGAAATGAAAGATGAGTATATTTTCCACCTTTTCCAGCGCCTGATTCGAACAAGGCATTGATAACTTCACCTTCGTGTCCTCTTGGCACAAACACCGCCATCTTGTACTGCTCAGTCTTGTTGGGCCTGAGCACGTTTGTATTATCAATCCCAAGCGCATCAGACAACATGTCGTTCAGACCATCTCTAGCGCTATCCAAGTTGGTGTGAGCGCAAAAAATACCAAGCCTTTGTCTTAAGGCAGTTTCTATTATTCTTCCAATGGGGGTCTCAGGGTCCAAGGCTGAGAGGGGTTGAAATATCAACGGATGGTGCGTTATCAGAAGGTTTACGCCGTGTTGAGATGCCTTATTTACCACTTTCTCAGTCGGGTCGAGAGCGACCCAAATTCTGTCAACGGGCCACGCATTATGCCCTACCTGAAGGCCGATGTTGTCCCATTCTTCCGCTAGAAACGAGGGGGCGATCTTTTCCATGACGTTCACAATGTGCCCAATTGTAACCACTAAACCTCCTCCAAAATGCGAAAAGGCGCAGTCCTAAGACTGCACCTTTTTACATGCGGGCCAATAAAAAAAGCTGGCCTCTTTGTACGCTGCCTTCTATATGTTCCCACACGCCTTATGTTTGTATCCTTGTTATGTGGTGGGCCCACCTGGGTTCGAACCAGGGACCTACCGGTTATGAGCCGGTGGCTCTTCCAGCTGAGCTATGGGCCCGGAAAGCTCCAGATCAGTTAGTCTTCATCCATGAATGGACTTCACGGATAATAGCCTTTAGCAGTTAATCTGTACGCCGGACTGCCCTTATTGTCAAGTACTACATTTCCAAAAAGGCTTTCAGTTTGCGGCTTCTCGTAGGATGGCGAAGCTTTCTTAGGGCCTTTGCTTCTATTTGCCTGATCCGCTCACGGGTCACATGAAAGTCCTTTCCCACTTCTTCAAGGGTATGGTCAGCCTTTTCACCAATGCCAAATCGCATCCGCAATACCTTTTCCTCACGGGGAGTCAGCGTAGCCAGTGATTTTCGGGTCTGCTCTGCGAGGTTCAGGCTAATGGCCGCCTCAGAAGGAGACATGAACTTCTTGTCCTCAATGAAGTCGCCAAGATGGCTGTCTTCTTCCTCTCCGATAGGCGTCTCCAGAGAGATAGGCTCCTTGGCAATTTTTAGGACCTTGCGGACTTTTTCCAAAGGAAACTCCATTTTTTCGGCGATTTCATCTGGAGTGGGTTCCCGCCCAAGTTCCTGGACCAAATATCGCGAGGTACGAATCAGCTTATTAATGGTTTCAATCATGTGCACAGGGATTCGGATGGTGCGAGCCTGATCAGCAATGGCCCTTGTGATCGCTTGCCTAATCCACCACGTTGCATATGTGCTGAACTTGTAACCTCGTCTGTACTCAAATTTGTCAACGGCCTTCATCAGACCCACATTTCCTTCCTGAATCAGGTCAAGGAACTGAAGCCCCCGATTTGTATATTTTTTTGCTATACTGACAACTAACCTTAAGTTCGCATTCACCATTTTTGCTTTGGCGACCCGAGTATTTTGTTGACCTTGTATGATTCGGGCCAAGATCCGTTTTAAGCCCTGAGCATTCATTTTTAGATCGAGTTCCTGTTGCCGGATAGCCTCATCTATTTCACCGGCTCGTTTCACAAGCTTGGAAAACTCGCTTTTGTTTAGGTTGCTTTGTTTCCAGCGCTTATCAACAAATCTTGTTCTCGCCTTGCAACCATTGCGCATTTGACTCAAAGTGACACCTGCCCGATAAGCACACTGGGCAAATTCCTTTCCCAGCGCCTCAAAGCGTGCGATATGGTTCTCGATCTCATCAACAATAGAATCGATCCATCTTGACTCCAATCTCCAATCCTTGATGTCGTCGAAGATCTTGCGATTCCTCCGATTGATGCAGCGCCTAACCCGGCGACGTTCTTCCCGACCCAGTGGCGGTCCAAACAGCCGTTTCCTGTACTTTTCATTCTCTTCGTCGATCATGTTGATGTCATCAACGATGTTACAGATCTTTTGTATATGTTCGGCTTCCTCCATATAAGTATCGATTTCGTCTACATCGCGCAGGACGTCCCTCAAGCGGATCTTGCCATTTCGAAGGTCTTTGACAACGCTGATTATCCCTCTAACTCCCACTGTTGAGTCCACCAGAGTCTTCAATACCTCCTGTTCTCCTGCCTCGATCTGTTTGGCGATTTCGACTTCCCCCTCTCGGCTCAGCAAGGAGACCAAACCCATTTCACGAAGGTACATTTTAACAGGATCTGTGACGCGTCCGAAAGCGTCCTTCTCTGGTTGCGCGGGAGGCTTTGACTTCACAAGAGGATGTTTGCTCACAATCTTTTTTTCAAGAGCCCTGATTTCCCTTCCATCGATGATTTCAATATCGAGTTCATCAAAAACCATCATCATTTCGTCTAGTTGGTCGGCAGAAACATCACCATCCGGCAACGCATCATTAAGCTCCTCATAGGTAAGGTAGCCCTGCTTTTTTCCTTTTGTGATGAGTTGTTTCAAATCGTGAACCTCGGACTTTTTGGGCATAAAAATCTCCTTCCAAACAAGTCTTGCGGTTTTGACCCAGCCCTTACCCTTGAAGGGCGTTCAAGCGTTCGTGCACGCGTCTCTGTTTTTCTGTAAGAAGTCTATGCAACAGGACTTCGTCTTTTGCCTTCTCAGCCTCTTTGATTCGGCTTAGCAGATGTCTTTCTCGCTTCCTTCTGAGGTGAGCTTCGTATTGACTTACAATCTTAGAGCAACTATCTCGATCCCATGATTCCTCTTCCACAGCCAGGGAAGATATTACGCTTTTCACTTGAGGATCATCAGTCTGTGCGATCAAATCCGCACAAACATATGGGCGATCTGTCGCAAGTCTGTCCAAAATCATTTTGCCAACCTTCCTCAGGGTCGTTGCTTCCATGCTCTCAACAATCTCCCTGGCATCAAAACCAGACAAGATGTCAGGAGATTGAAGCATCATGGCTATGATAGTTTGTTCCAGCTTTGAACCATTGCGGGGCTTGGCCGGCAAAACCCTCTTCTTGCTCTTTTGAACCGAGGTGCGAATCTGTTCTAAAATGGCGGACTCGTCAATATTGAGGCGCTCAGCCAAATTCTTCACATAAACCGCCCTGCTCACACTGTCCGCCAATGCACCGAGTGGACGTTTCAACGCTTCCACGATCTTTATCTTCCCCTGCAAAGAGAGGCCGTGTTTCTTGATGGCCGACGCTATGAGAAACTCCATCATCGATAAGGCTTGTTCGGCCGTCTGGCGAAATTGATCCCCACCTGTTTCAAAGACATAGGAATCCGGATCCTTGCCTTCAGGAAGACTCATGATGCGGGCATCTACCTTTTCTTCCACAAACAGGGGAAGACTGCGCTCAGCAGCCTTAAAGCCTGCTTCGTCGGAGTCAAATACGAGGGTAACATGCTTGGCATGACCCTTCAGAACTCGCATATGTTCCCGGGTAATAGATGTTCCCAGGGTCGCAACCACATTATTGATGCCGTGACAGTTTAGAGCCAATAGATCAAAGTAACCCTCCACGACAAAGACAGAACCGCTGTGGCGGCATGCTGCTTTAGCAACTGGCAAGCCGTACAAAGTTCGACTCTTGTGATAAACAGGAGTCTCGGGTGAGTTAAGGTACTTGGGAAGGCTCTCATCCAAACAACGTCCGCCAAAGCCGACCACCCTTTCATGAATATCTAGAATGGGAAACATGATACGATCCCGAAACCGATCATAATATCCCCCTCTCTTGGGGACGATCAACCCGGCCTTCTCAACATCTTCGAGGGGCGTTCCTTTAGCCGAAAAGTAACCAACAATGTTGCTCCACCCGCCCGGGGCATAACCCAGGTAAAAGCTATCAATGACCTCTGATGTTATCTTTCGTTTCCTTAGGTACTCCCTGGCAACCCTGCCCGAGGGGGATTTCAGCAGCTTGTCTTTGAAATAGTCAACAGCGTCTTGATTAATCTTAAACAGCCGTTCTTTTTCTTCCAAGTGTCGTTTCTGGGCAGGCGACATATGTGTGGTCGGGATCTCGATTCCATACTTTCGGGCCAGGAACTTGACGGCTTCTGGAAAGCTCAGATTGTGATAGAGCATCAAAAAGCTGAAGACATTTCCGCCCTTGCCGCAACCAAAACAATGAAATATCTGCTTTTCTTCGGTCACTGTAAAAGACGGGGCCTTTTCGGCATGGAATGGACACAACCCCACGAAATTCTTCCCGGCCTTTTTCAAAGCAACGTGCTGTGCAATCACATCAACGATATTGGCTGCATTAAGTACGTCAGCAACCTTATCGTTTGGTATTAAACCCGTCAAAGCAGATGACCCTCCAGGCGCACACAAGTCCTCTTAGGTTTTCTGAATAACGACCCTTTTCCGGAAAAACAACAATAGTTCCAAGGTATTATGGCACTACTAGGCGCAGAGGTGCCGGTATGCGCAACGAAACGGGACGTCGTCAGGATTGCTAGCTCCACAAAGAAAGGGTTTGTAAGTACTGTTTTTGGCGCAGAATCGCTAATAAACCTTATAAATAAGAATTTTGACGGGATTTGTCAAGACATAAAATTGCTTTTACTTTCCGATTTAACGTGAAACAGCTTTGGCCCTGGAAAAGCAGGTTTTCAACCTCGAGCGATCTCTATGGCCTGTCTTAAATCTAAAGAACCCGAATACAATGCCCTGCCCGTGATTACTCCCTGAACTCCCACATCTTCCAAAGGCAGAAGGGCTCTGATATCATTAATATTAGACACCCCTCCGGAGGCAATGACGGGAATTGACACGGATTCAGCCACCTCCTTGGTCTGGGCGATGCTAGGGCCGGTCTGCATACCGTCTCTCTGGATATCAGTAAAGACAATGGCGGCCAGACCACATCCTTCGAATGCCTTTGCCACATCAATAGTCTTCCGCCGGGTGATTTCTGTCCAGCCGTCAAGAGCTACCATACCGTCGCGGGCGTCGATGCCCACAACGATCCTGCCTGGATAGTTCCGGCAGGCATTATGAACAAGAGCTGGATTCTTAATGGCCTCTGTTCCCAAAATAACCCTGGACACGCCCATATCCAGATACATGTCAATAGCTTCCATGGTCCGAATGCCCCCCCCCAACTGTATCGGCATCCGAACCCTGTCAACAATTTGCCTAATCGCTTCAACATTTTGGGGACTTCTCTCAAAGGCCCCATCAAGGTCCACAACATGAAGAAACTCAGCTCCTTCTTTTTCCCATCGGGCTGCCATGGCCGATGGGTCATCAGAAAAAACAGTTTCAGAGTCTTTCAGTCCCTGCAGGAGCCGCACACAGCGTCCTTCCTTAATGTCTACAGCCGGAATGATAAGCACGCAATAGCCTCCATTTGAAAGTTGAAAGGTAACAGAAAAGCCCTAACCTTGACAAGCCCGAACCAAGAGAGGGAAGCGGATTTACCACGAAAGCACGAAAGTACAAAAACACGAAAAAAGAAAATGTCATACTGGACTTTCCGGCCTGTAAAGAGGTTTCATTTCGTGCTTTCGTGATTGTCTTTCAGTTTTCTGCCGGAAAAAAACACTAATTTCGTTCATAACGGACTCTCGTGCTTTCATCTTTCAGCCTTGAACTATAGTCCTGTCACTCAACAGGAAAGCTGGCCATGGCCTCGTGCAAAGCAAATATGGCCAGCTCTTCTGCCGTTAGCCACCCTCCTCCCCTTCTTACAAAAGTCCTCAACTTAAACAGATCTTCGCTAAGGCTGCGCTGTGTTTCATCGAAGCGTCGAACCCATATCAACCGGCCATCACCAACGCGGATTAGGTGAATCCCAAAAGCCACGGAGGCTGGCGTTTCCACTGACAGGGCAGTTCCAACACGCTGGCGAAACCGGAATATGGTTCCGCAGATGACGGCATCTGCCTTAAACCTTTTTCCCATCTCCACTATGAGACGGCGCTGTGACATCCCGATATCTTCGGCTAATATCTCTGAACGAACACCCTCAGCCATGTCAGGCAAAATCAACTCATAAGGTGTCTTTCCCTTCATGAAGGCCACAAGTTGTCTGGTCATATACTTGTCTGCCCCTGCCTCAATAGGGCCAGTTTGAAACACAGCGCCGCATATAGGACAGCGGACGGTTGTGTCGATCTTACGACTATGGGTTACGGATTTAAACGGGAGAATTAGAACCTGATCAATGTCTGGAAACCGTGCTGATTCATGCTCTGGCGTCGACTGGGTTGAACCGCATCCCAGCAGGCAAAGACTGGCAAGAGCAACGAAAATCCGCGTGAAAACGCTCAAACCATGTCCGAGTCTTGACAGTGCCATGGGTCCCCTCATAATACCCCTTTTGTAGAACGAACCCCGCTGATTCTTTTATCGAATATGGTGGCCTCATCAAGGGCTTGGCCAAAGGCCTTGTATATGGCCTCGATAATGTGGTGCGTGTTTTCACCATACATGAGATTGATGTGCAGCGTTGTGCCGCTTTTGTTGACAAAGGCCTTGAAGAACTCTTCAACAAGTTCCACGTCAAAGCGTCCCGTGCTCTGGCGTTTGAACTGAACATTATAGGCCAAAAAAGGCCGATTCGAAAAGTCAATCACCACTGAGGCCAAGGCCTCATCCATCGGCACCACGCTTGTCCCATAACGTTTTATCCCTTTTCTGTCGCCCAATGCCTTGCTAAAGGCCTCGCCAAGGACGATGCCCACGTCTTCAACCGTGTGATGCCCGTCAATCTCAATATCGCCCTTAGCCCCTAAGGTGAGATCAAAAAAACCGTGGGCCGTCATCAGCGTGAGCATGTGGTCCAGAAAAGGGACTCCCGTAGCAATATCTCCTTTGCCCTTTCCTTCGATGGTCAATTGCAGTGTGATATCCGTTTCCTTGGTCGTACGTGTGATCTTTGCTGAGCGCTTCCCGATCTTTTTTGGACTCATTTTTTCTACCCTTTCTATCAACCTAAGAGATCATCTGCGCCTAGAATTGATCAAAAAGCCTGAAATGTCAACTAAATACTGCTTCGGAAAGATCTTGGCCAACAGCAAAGGAGGGCTCCCGGTCCCTTACTTTGCCCGTGTCCAGTCGTTTTGTACCCAATCGCTTCTGTTGTGTCCATTCCGATTCCCATAATGGGTATTTTTTTTCTCAAAATATAACATTTGTTACCCAATATCTTAGACATGGTCATTGGCCCAACAGGGGCTAACTATTTAAGAATTAAGCAAAACGCCTTAACATCGCGTTTTGGCACGATACTTCCATATAGCAAATAGCATGAACAAGCACTTCTGGAACATACCATGGTTATCAAGGACGGAAAAAGTCAGGCTCCATATCCTTTTCATGTGCTGTATTCGATTTGTCGTGGAGAAACATGGAGGAGCTATGCAAACCGATCCAGAAACACTCGTCGCCTGCATGAAGCTCCCAGAGTCTCACACGGCTGCCTGCTTTCAAGAATTGAAGGAATTAAATCTCGTAAACCACGGGACGACACTAAGAGAACTATCCATAACACCTTTTGCTTGTTAATCGGCTGTCTACAGTTGCCACAACTCATTGATATTATAACCGTTCATTGGGCTGCGCTCGCATAAACCTCCCTGCCGGTTCTGTTGATCTTGCCTTTCATGTTGTGTGGAATGAAAGCAAAAAGGTGACTCTATCATGGAGAGCCACCTCATTAAATCAATGGTAACCGTTCACGGTTACAAAAAAATGAACATCGAACATCGAACGTCCAACATCGAATGTTGAATGGGAAAGGAGCAAACAGAAGAATTAATTAAGCTTTTCGTTACGAGTATCAAAACGGCCCTGAGCGGAGTCGA
>JAFGFW010000040.1 GCA_016930875.1 Deltaproteobacteria bacterium
CCGGGTTCGGGATTGATGGCCGCTATGGCAGTGTGGATACTTGCAGTTCCGGATGTGGCGGTTCGGCAGAACTCCACACCGAATTTGTCAGCAAACTGCTGTTCAAATTCTTTTACTACCGTCCCCTTAGTACAGTTGAGTGTTCCCGAATCAATTACTTTTTTTAGAATGTCAAGTTCTTGCTGACCAAGATTCCTTCCTGTGTAGTCAGCGTCGCTAGGTAGTTGCATGAAAAATCTCCTCTCGTCCGAAAAGTATGAGATGTAAAGCGCGGGGCTCGGGCGCGAGGCCTAAGCTTTGCGGTTAGAGGTTTGAGGTAGATGCATAAGGCATAGGGCACAGAGCTTACCCTCTGGCGCACGGCGCAGGCGGGTGGGATAGGAGCCGAGGCCGTGATACAAGCCAGTTTTTCGTTTTCATGTCCTCTCATGTTTTGGCGCCGCGAAATCTTGGGGGCGGTCTCCTTGCCCAAAATGGTGGAGGATCGCCTTGACAATGCGCTGAGCAGCTTTGCCATCTCCGTACGGGTTGTGCTCTGCGACCATTTCTTGGTAAGCCGCTGGATCTTCCAGTAAACGGGAGGCCTCCCGCAACACACTCTCTTTTTCTAATCCAACCAGCTTCACACCTCCCGTACCAAGACCCTCTGGCCTTTCTGTTACCTTCCGGAAGACGAAAACGGGCTTTTGCAGAGAAGGCCCTTCCTCCTGAATCCCTCCCGAGTCGGTGATGATGAAATATGATTTGGCCATTGCCTCGACAAAAGGCTCGTAAGGAAGGGGGTCGACAAGGTGTATTCGCTCCTGATTCGACAGAACGGCAAATGCCGTTTTCCTTACATTTGGATTGAGGTGAACCGGGTAAACGATCTGGATGTCCGCGTAAGCGCGGGCGAGATCCCTCAGAGCATAGCACAGGTTTTCGAGTGACTCTCCCCAGTTCTCTCGTCTGTGCGCGGTTACCAAGATCATACGATGTGAATTCAACACCTCCATGGGGAGATATTTGCCCAATGTCTCGCGATTTCTATTGGCAACATACAATAAGGTATCAATCACCGTATTTCCGGTGACAAAGACCCCAGCCGTGCCAATGCCTTCCTTATACAGGTTATTGGCATTCCTGAGAGTTGGCGCAAAGTGAAGGTCGCATACATTGGATATTAGCCTCCGGTTGACTTCTTCCGGATAGGGATGCTGCTTGTTGAATGAGCGAAGACCTGCCTCGATATGCCCTGCCGAGATTTTGTTGTAGAAGGCTGCAAGTGCTCCTATGAAAGCAGTTGTCGTGTCGCCTTGAACCAAAACTAGGTCCGGCCGATGCTCCTTCAAAAGTGGGTCGAGCCCGGTCAAGGCTCGACGGGATATGTCAACTAAAGATTGGTTTTTCCGCATTATATCAAGATCATGGTCCAGACTGATGTCGAAAAGGGATAGGAAGTCTTGGATCATCTCTCGATGTTGAGCAGTAGAAACAACGATACTGTTGAACCTTTGGTCTTCATTTATTTCCTTCAATACAGGAAAGAGCTTTATTACCTCGGGCCGGGTGCCGAAAATCGTCAAGAGTGTTAACCTATTGCTATCCATAGTGGGAGGACCCCTTATTCAATTTTTGAACTAGACAAGAGTTTCCTACGGGATTCTTCGCGCACCTAATTTGATGAATCTTGAATTTTCTGCCTTGAATCCAGAAACCAAAAAATCCGATCTGCCTCTGGAGACCATCACGCGTAAACTATGCTTAACAATTTTCATGATGATTGATTGCATGCTTTCCAGTTCAATTGGCTCCAATCTTTTGCGTGAAAGTTTTCTGAAGAAATAAATGAACCGCATAGAGAAGAACAAAGGCCATTACAAAAACCAGAATACCTGAGACGTCGTGCAAAAATCCGTGAGCTACACGTGCTCCATAATGCTCTGCCAAGATAGCCGTAGCCGTCAATCTGACTACATTTACCACGATTGCGATAGGTACTGCTGACAGAAATAGAATCCATTTTCTTGTCTTTGAATGATGGCTTATGAGGGCAAATGCAGCACTGAGGGCCAGAAGTGACGTTAATGACCTTAAACCAGAGCACGCATCTACAACCTCCAAAGAAGTATTGGCTAGGTGAATTACATTGCCCTCGCGATATGCCGAAATAGCTAGAAAGTGCATAAATGATACCGAAATTGTTGTGGCAAAAAGCTTGAGCGGAAAGGCGATCTTGTTCCAGATGATGGCAGGTAGCGGTATCATGAAAATCATATACCCTATGGGAAGTGACAAGTTCTTGCCGAGCTCCCAACCTCCAACAAACATCACCAACCCAAGAAGCACAACGAGCATAGAAACGCGCATAGTAAATTGCTCAGCAGCGATATTAGTGAGAACAAAAAGCGCAAGTCCTCCTGCCAACACAGATCCCCCAGGGATTGCCAATTTGGAAGGTTTCAGCGGAATATCGGACAATCTTGCTCTGTTTTCCCATATCAGATAGCCCGAAATGAACGGGATCAGAAAACCGTGTGAATAGTTATCATTGATAGTCCAATCTGTTACCAGATTGGCAATTACCTGGAAATACAGGGTCGCGAAGCACACGGTGAGTACCGCGATGGGCAGATAGAAGTTACGTAAACTGATTTGGTTCATTGGTATAGTTCGGTAGCGCTTTTCAGACAGCCTTTACCCCAGTGAAGTAGGCTACGCCACTGCACGGGGCAGGACTTAGGGCTCGCGCAAGAATAACTTCACATTTTGGCATCTCAGCTTCAGCCCATCTTTGACAGATGCCTCATTCGCAAACTCCTCGAAATAGCTTGCTATTCCTGCGGTTTTGCTCAATCGGATCGGCCAAATGTGAACCAAATCTGAGCGCCAACTCTGCGAATTTATTCTTGCGCGAGCCCGCAGTGGATTTTGTTTTCTGCCCTTCCAAACAAAAAGCAGAAAGAATAAACTGCAGTGAAGAGGATTCGTGGTGCTGTGTTTGGTCATCAAGGTAAGTATTCATGCAATATGGGCAAAAGAAGCCTCGCAAAATCCTTCATATTCTCTGACGTTTTATTTTCATTGCCATCAATAACTGGTGATATCAGCCTCACAAAAGAGCCGTCGGTTCTGCGTTTCATAATGGAATCTATGACCAGATAGATCTTCTGCATATATTCTGAAGCAATGGACCTGCCCCGCGATTGAAACCAATATAGGACGAGCTGCCGTTGATTGCCTTTTTTTAAAATGAGTTTAATCACCCTTATTTTCCCGGGATTTGTGTCTTGGACTATTAATTCCTCAGTCGATGTTCGGATAATGTTCCACCCTGCACCTGGCATGCAATGTTTGGGTGAATGGATTAAATCGCCCTCGCGTTGACTTTCGTAAAAGCCAACATAGAGCTGAACCTGCCGGCCGGCAGAGGAGCGATAATTGCACAGAAACGAGTCGTCAACACCCAATTTGTCATAGATTCTTTCATCAAAACGTTCTTCTTTGCCAATCCAGTCGCCTATCTGTGTCGGAAAGGTTGAAAGAGGCTTGTTTGGCTGAATATTTTCACCATGGCTCAAGTAGCTGAGACAGACCATGGTGAGGATCATTAGGGCTGAGGCTATGAGGGTTCGTTTAATGGACATGGTGGTGCTTAGGTTTGTTTTTCTCGACAGGACTTACCGCAGTACGGTCGTTCCTCACTACTGGGCAAGCAGCCCCAGTGAAATAGGCTCCGCCTCAGTTGAATATGCTCCACATTCCACCCCAGTACGATAGTTCCCACCTACCCCGGTTAAATATGGTGGTTCATTTAACAGGGCGGGCCCCAGAGGAATATGCTTCGCCTTCCACAGGGCGGGCAGGGCAGGCCCCAGTCCCATCTCCCGGAGCTACGGGGCAGGCAGGATTGTCAGGATTTTTTGTGCCTTTTTAGCCTCTCTCCGAGTTGTAGGCCCTACGAGCCAGAAGCCGGCCCGTAGGCCCACGGCCCGGACGGACGAAAGGCAAAAGGAATACAACCTGGCTTCGGCGTTACTCACGATACCAAGCCCAGAATTCGTCCGTGGTGACGCCCAGGTCTTTCGCAACAACCTCAACCAAGGGAGAAGGGTATTTTCTCGTGCTTCCGTGTTTGACGTGTACGACAAACGGCCATCCGTCGCGTGTGAGTCCGATCCATTTGTTGTTCCGAAACTTGAGTGTTCCGGGGCGACAGAATCCTTCCAGAAACCGCTCGAACTGAGTCTGCCGCAATTCTGGAAACTTCCTCATAACGCGACCTCAATCACCTGCACTTCGCTCTCTGGGCTGATGTCCTGGAATACTGCCACTTCACCGTACTCGCGCACCAGATCATCGACAGCTTCCCGAAGATTTTCGACGGCTTCGTCGCATGTGTCTCCCATAGCTGTCGCCCGCACGCGCTCACAGCGAGCCATGAAGCCCCCCTCGCTCAGAGGGGTTATGACAACGGACAGTTTGTACTTCATCAGCGAACCTCCTTATTGTGCCTCTTTCGAAGTTCATGCGGATATTCCGCATTGATGGCATTTGATTTAATATCTTATCAGACAGGATTTGACGGAGGGGTGTTTTGTCGCTTGTCCCAGAGTTTGCGACTGCTTACACTGCCGTTCTCAAAGCCTTCAGTACGGCTAACCCGCATAAAATACCAATGAGATCCAAACCAATATCCATAAAGGATGCTGTCCTGCCCGGTACAAATGATTGGTGAAACTCGTCAGAAATGGCAAAAAGCACGAGGCCTACCAAAACCAGCGAATTGACTTCAAAGCTATGCTTTCCAAGTCTCGTTCCTACAAATGACTTAAGCCAGAGCAAAGTAAGTAATGCGTGCGCAGGGATGTGGGCGAGATTGCAAATAATCTGCTTACTTAAAGAACCGCTGCCCGGTAAAGACCGGTCCGGAATGGAAGACAGCCAGACAATTAGAGAAGTGATGAGCAAGCTGAGAAGTAGATATTTGAAGTTCATGTCGAGAGTTTGTTAGACAGGATTTATAGGTGTTTCTCTGACAGGCTCTACCCCGATACGGTTGTCCCTCTCTCCGAGGCGTAAGCTTTACGAGCCGGAGGCCTCACGGGGCAGGCAGGATTCACAAGATAATCGTTTGTTGTGGGAAAAACATCCTTCATTTTTTTGTCAAAGTTCCAGATATTGTCTGCAGGTGGCAAATTGGCAGTTCGTAAAGCCTTCAATAAACGACGACAATTTTGATGCGGTTTTGTCCAAATTGGTGTAGTGCCTGAACCTAAAGAAGCTTGGAGCACCATCCACCCTGGGTTGTTCCGGATCGACCTCCCAAGGATGCATGTAGAAAAGATAGGCTCCTTCGTTTTTCAGAATTGATCTGACGCCCATCTTGAACAAGGGAAAAGGGATCAGGCGGAAGTATGCGCCACCGCCCCATGGGAGGACGGAACTACCGAGCTTTATATTGCTGATTGGCAGTTCATAGAAGATTTTGGATTCTGGATTTTGCGTTTTGGATTTACGGCTTACGCCTTGAGAAGACTCAGGATTGCGCCCGCCTGCCATCGCCTGGAGTGAAGGCGAATGGCTGATAGGGATTGCGGAAATTGGAAGCGCGATACCCTTTTTTCCATTTTGGGACAGCTTCACATGTCCATATCGCCCGTGCATGCCAAAGGAATTGAAACTTGAATCGTATAGATAGCCTGCGTCTGCAATAGTATTCAGAATGTCATTGCTGATGGAAAAACTGGGGGCGCGGTAGCCGTAAACCGGCGCTCCGATGATGTCTTCCAACAATTTCTTGCTGTCACTCAGATCTCTTTTCAGGGCATCAGGTGATTGCTGATTGCCCAGGTTGTGGTAATAGCCATGGGATGCCACCTCATGGCCGCGGGTGTGGATTTCCCGGACCAGATCGGGAAGGTGTTTTGCAATCCAGCCTAAAACAAAAAAGGTGGCCCTGATCTGGATGCTGGATACCGGATACTGGATGCTGGATGCTTGTTGCGAGTTGTTTGGGTCAGTCAAGTTGATTGAGTTAGTTGAGGCTGACAACTGACGGCTGGCCGCTGACCGCTGACTATCCAGGAGGTCGAGGAGGCAGTGGGTGTTCTTTTCGACACGTAATTCGTAGTTTGGCCAGGAGGAAAAGGGGATATACTCCTTGAAGTTTTCCACCTGGAACCAGTCTTCAACGTCAAAGGTTAAGAGAATAGAGTATTTGTTGGACATTTGGTTTTAGACAGGATTGACCCTCCACAGGCGGGCAGGCAAGGATTTGCATGATTTTTTGTTTCCTCAGTTTCGAGTCGAAACTGAGGAACAGCAATCCGCCTGGGGCGAAGGCGCCTAAGTTGCATGTTTGGGCTGGTATTTGTAGAGACATACCTTGATATAGCCATAATTATCATTCTTTCCTTCTGGGCATATTCAAAAATCTTTGCGTCCGTTGCTCCTTTCAATCCAACATCTCTTACGTCAACAGCATCGATGTCGAGACACCGGAGTAAGCCTGCGGTAGGGTGGGCATATCCTCGTCTACCAGAACCTTGAGCACTATGCGGCCTCAACTATATGGATTTCTTCGTTAGCCACCAGTTTGCCTGCATATTCTATGGCTGCCTTTATGTCATCCTCGGTTATTGCATAGTCCTCGGACACTTCTTGGTAGGACATACCACCGGCCAATGACCCAAGAATAATGTCTATCGGAACTCTGGTACCCTTTATAACCGGTTTACCGTGTCTGATATCCTCATCGCTATCCTTTGCATCTGCAACCCTCCTTTAGACAAGTGGCCTTGCCTCTCCCACTCCGTAGTTCGACAGCCCCTATATTGATGAAGGTTGGCTTTTTTGTTAAGAGGCGTAAGGATTATTGCTCAACGCCTGCTGCGGAGAATAATAGCTTGATTGGGTGTTCTTGGTTACTTTTGGTGCTGTTGTGCTTCCAACTGCTTCCCTCTGAGAGGGATACTGGTTTTTGCCTTTCATCAGGAAAGGCAAAAAAAATATGATATCCTGATTATCCGGTAAATCCTATCTAGGGATTTTTCTTTCAAGCAAACCTTCTCAAAACCAACAAAACTTACCTGCTTTAGCAGGTAGTAGTTTAATCATCTTCTTCTTAGGCGGGTTTTACGGGTGTTTAACGGGATTCATTGGATTCTTTTCGTCTCCTCAGTTTCTTCCGGAAACTGAGAAGAAAATCCAGTTATTCCGGTTAATCTTGTCAGAAGCTATTTCACTGGGTGAACAGGATTCATCGGCTCAATTCATAAGCATGTGGTATCCTTTTTCTTTAAGGATGCTCCCCAGGGCGCTTTGGGCTTGAGGTTCACCGTGAACCAGTTTAATCGCCTTTGGTTTTTCAGGCATGGATTCAACCCATTCAATGAGACCGTTTTGATCGGCATGGGCGGAATAGCCGGGGAGGACGTGGATTTTTGCCTTGATGGTTACCCTTTCTCCATTCAGACAGACATAGCCTCCCGGTCTCTTGCCATATCGGATAATATCCCTTCCCGGTGTTCCGGGCGCCTGATAGGCTACGAAACAGACATCGTTTGCCGGGTCTTCAAGCCCAGCCTTAAGGTGTTCGACAATCCTTCCGCCCGAACACATGCCACTGCCTGCCAGAACAATATACGGACCGGGGAGTTCAAGGAGTTTCAAATGATCGTGGTAATTCTTCACTGCATAAAGGTGATCAAAGTCGATAGGATGGTCTCCGTGGTAGAGAAGATCATTGGCTTCTTTGTCCCAATACTTTGCGAGGGAGGAATAGATCTCAGTTATTTCAAGGCCCAGCGGAGAATCGACAAATACTGGAAGACCGGATTTTGGATTGCGGATTGCCGATTGCGAATTGAGTGCAGGAAATTGCTGCTGGAAGTCTCGATCTGAAAGGAGTCTGTCTATCTCATAGATGAGTTCCTGAATCCGGCCAAGGGCAAAAGCAGGGATGAAGACCTTGCCCCCGTCTGACATGGCAGAGGTCAGCACCTTGCCGAGCCTGCGTACCCTGTCTTTTCTTTCTTCGTGAAGCCTGTCTCCATAAGTGGATTCGAGGATAAGCAGGTCACACGGTTCCGGAATTGACGGGTCCGGCAGAATCGGGGTGTTTTTTGCGCCAAGGTCTCCGGAGAACACCACGGACCAGGGGGGATCGTCTGACACAAAGCGGATAAAGCATGATCCGAGGATGTGTCCCGCTGGACCCAGCGTGAACCTCACCCCATTTTTCAGGTCAAACCTACGATCGTATTCAAAGCCCCATGACTGCTCATCGATGACCTGGCTGAGTCTTGCTGCCTGATCGTCTGTTTTTTCAGAGAAGCCCATTGCATCCCTGAGCATGGGGCCAAGGAGCGCCTTGGTAGGGTGGGTGGCGATGATTTCGCCATGAAACTCATTGGAGACAAGTTCAGGCAGACGGCCGATATGGTCTATATGTGCGTGCGTCAAGAACACATAGTCCAACTCCCGGGGTTGAACAGGCCACTTTTCCATTGGGCAAACCGCGTCAGTGCCTTGAGCCAGTCCACAGTCAACAAGTATGTTCAGACTACTTATCTGAAGCAGATGACATGACCCAGTGACAGTGTGTTCTCCTCCCAGGTGGATGACTTGTGGCGAGACCTTTGCAAAACGCCCCCTTTTGCTCGATTTCGGCGTCAGGCTCAAATCTTAATCCTCAAAATACGACATGTATTCCTGTGGTTAAGATTTTCGCTTTCCTTGAACTAGAACAAAAC